>CAZXZI010000012.1:0-33544 GCA_964645165.1 uncultured Ectothiorhodospiraceae bacterium | reverse complement strand
GATACCGTGCCATCGGTGCAGGCACCCATAGCGTGCTTCAATAACACGGACACATTATCATCCACGCTACCGCTACAATTGTTATCAATGCTGTCACACAATTCGATAGCGCCCGGATACACTTTGGCATTGTTGTCATCACAATCCCGCGCAGCCACCACGCCATCACCATCGGCGTCTTTGCATTGCGGATCGGCACTACCCGCCGTGCACGTGGTTTGCGCACTCGGTATTACTGCCGTTGCTGCAGCACCAGTCACCACACCCTTGCGATCACAAAATGCGATAATACCCAACGCGGATGTTTGACCAGCCAACACCTGAATACCACGATTCTGATTCAACAGTTTGTCGCCATTGCGATACGATAAGGTATATTTTCCGGCCGGCAGACCATGCAATTGAAACACACCACTCTCATCGGTAATCACTGTGAACATTTTGCCCGGCACGTAAACCTGCATGCCATCCAGGCCAGCCAAACCGCAATAATTCACCGTGCCGCTGATGGATCCCGGCGCTACATCCTTCGCCATAACCACACCCGAGCAAAGAATCAGCACGAAAAAAAATAATGTCAGTGAACGCATCTGTCTGCCTTAAAATTGCTTTGAGTGCCCGGTTAGGGGCGGAATGTGAGCCAGCGCGACTATAACAAACTCATTTGAGACTGTCGCCCACTTCACACATTTCACGATTATTTGGACTATAATTAGTTTAAGCTTCAGGAAATACGCGAGGTGTCTATGACTTCAGTAACCATGGTGGAGAACGACTCAGCTGCCCTCCACACCAGCAAAAAAACTGACAACCGTAACGTCAAGGAAGTTCAGGCTTACCCGACAGCGCAGGCCGTGCAGGAGCACGAAGATGTGGTACAGGCACCACGAAAAAACCCGCAACACTCTCAACAGCGTCGCAAACACGAACGTCGACATGAAAATACCCCGGTGCTTTTAGATACACGCAGCGGACATGATCGGCGCAATGTTGTTGATTCACAAAATGCTGAAGCCGACGAGAAAGATAAAAAAAACACCGGCGTTAATATTTATACTTGAAGCATTATGCCGGCACTTGTCCCGACGTCAGCCGAACACCCACATCCAACCACAAACCATCATCAGTGCGCAGCGTTGCAATGCGCGCAAGATGCCGACGCTTAAATTCATCACGCTCGTCCGGCGAAACCCGCAAAACTAAACCACGCAATGCTGCACCCCACACCGCATCCCACCATTCATTTTCATCTTTTAAATGATAGCCTTTTTGCATTTCCACTTGCTGCACATCCACAAAGCCCACTGACACCATTAATTCGCGACACGTGTCTGCCGCATGTAACCGCGCTGCGGCCATGGGTGTGCTTTCAACATCCACACCCGCTTGCTTGAGGTCTTCCATAAAAACTTCACCCAGCGGTTGAAAAGCAGTTTCAGTAAAACTGCTGAACAGCACCGTGCCACCCGGTCGTGTAATGCGTTGCCACTGCTTTAATGCCTCTGCCATATCGGGGAGAAAGAACAAACCGAAAGAGCAGGTCACTGCATGAAAGTAATCACGGTGGAACTCCGGCTGCTCAGCATCCATCTGAAATAGATCAACATTGTCCAGCGCCATGTTTTGAATATTCTTTTCAGCGCACGCCAGCATGGCTTCAGACAGATCAATCCCCATCACCCGTCCCTGCCTCAATGCCTGTGCCAGCGCGATGGCCAATGCGCCCGTGCCGGTGGCCACGTCCAACACTTTCCAATCTTGGTGCGGCTTCAAAAAGCTGACCATACTGTCTGCGGTAAGCGGAAAAAAACGCAGTGCCGGAGAATCGTAATCGCCCGCCGCGGCATTAAACACGCCGGTAATATTTTGTTTGCGCTGTTCGGCTTCAGACATGTTGTTTATTTTTTGCGAGAGACGTAAATACCGGGAATCCAGGTTTTGTGAATTTTAGTGGTGGCCGCCAAATCATCATTAGCATCATCAACAAACCGGAAATGGTTAATACCAAAACGAACCACATCGCCATTTTTTAATTGGCAGACATCAATACGCTGGTCATTTACAAACGTGCCGTTGGTGCTGCCACAGTCTTCGATAAAATATTCGAACAGGCTTGCCTTATCGGCCACATGCCGCGCTTCGATCATTGCGTGTTGTTTGCTCACCAGCTCGTCGTGAATGCTAATGTCGTTATCGGTGCCGCGACCAATTCGCGAAACGAGGCTCTCCAGCCGCAGCGTCACTCCTTCCGCACTACCTTTAAATTGTATGAGCGCTGCCATCTTATTCCCCCTTGTCCGTTAGCAAAGGCTACACGTAATATCGAATAATTACACGCGGTCGACTGCTACACTGAGGTCGTCCCTTTCTATAAACGCACACAAGCCCCACAGGAGCACAACATGTCAAACCATACTTACAAAATGATCGAACTCGTCGGCTCATCACCCAAGAGCAGTGACGACGCCATCCGCAATGCCATTGAACGCGCAGCCAAAACCTTGCGCAATATGGACTGGTTCGAGGTAACCGAAACGCGCGGCCATTTACAGGATGGCAAGCTGGCGCATTTCCAGGTCAAACTGAAAGTCGGTATTCGTTTGGACGACTAACGCGGTATTTAACCACCGCATATTTACCAGTTTTCCCTGTCTCGGTACTGGCTCGGTACTGGCTCGGTACTGTCTCGGTACTTGCTCGGTACCCGTCTTTTGCTGTCCCGTTTTTGCCTGCCGCTTGCCCACCTTTTTATAACCACTCAAAGATTCACGTTATTAAACAAATAGCGTCAAAACCTAAAAAATATTGTCAGATTGCCGAACCTCTCCCCTTGACAGCAGGGGGAAACTCCAAGTATTCCTAATAAAGGATTGCGGCAAATTCGCAAAAATTACGTTAACTTACTGAAAGAAAAAGAAATTATGGGAAAATCACTCGTCATCGTCGAATCACCTGCTAAGGCAAAAACGATCAACAAGTACCTGGGCAAGGATTTTATTGTGAAATCCAGCGTGGGTCATATCCGTGATTTGCCCACCAGCGGCAGTGCCTCCAGCAAGGCGAAAATGGATCCAAAGGCGCGCGCCAAACTCGCTGCCGAGTCCCGAAAACTCAGCCCGGCGGTGCGTGAAAAACGCAAACGTGAACGTGCGGCTGTTGCACTCGTCAACCGCATGGGCATCGACCCGGAAAAAAACTGGGTCGCCCATTACGAAATCATGCCGGGCAAAGAAAAAGTCGTGGCCGAATTGCAAAAGCTGGCCAAAGAAGCCGACACCATTTATCTCGCCACTGATTTGGATCGCGAAGGTGAAGCCATTGCATGGCATCTGACGCAGGCCATTGGCGACAAGGTACCGTTCAAGCGCGTGGTGTTTAACGAGATCACCCAAAACGCGATTAAAGAAGCCTTTGCCCATCCAACCACATTGGACGTTGATCAAGTCAACGCACAACAGGCACGACGTTTTCTCGACCGCGTAGTGGGTTACATGTTGTCTCCGCTGTTGTGGAAAAAACTCGCACGCGGACTCTCTGCCGGGCGAGTGCAATCTGTCGCCACTAAATTAGTCGTGGAACGCGAACGCGAAATTCGCGCCTTTGATCCGGAAGAATACTGGGAAGTGTTTGCCGACTTGCGCACCACTAAAAGCGAAGCACTACGCATGCAAGTGGCCAAACAAAATGACAGCACATTCCGCCCACCGAACAAGGGGCTCACCGACGCTGCGCTGGCCATTTTAGAACGCGCCGACTACAACGTCGTGAAACGAGAAGTGCGTCCGTCATCCAGCAAACCCAAGGCGCCGTTTATTACTTCCACGTTACAACAAGCCGCTAGTACGCGACTGAGCTTCGGCGTGAAAAAAACCATGATGATGGCGCAACGGCTTTACGAAGCCGGTTACATCACCTACATGAGAACCGACTCCACCAATCTCAGTACCGAGGCGATGGATGCCGCGCGCGATTATATCGGCAAGAAATACGGTAAAAAATATCTGCCGGAAAAACCCATTTCCTACAGCAGCCGCGAAGGCGCGCAAGAGGCGCATGAAGCCATTCGTCCTTCCAACGTCAACACTATGATGTCCGAACTGCAAAACGTCGACAAGGATGCCGTGCGGCTGTACGAATTGATTTGGCGTCAGTTTGTCGCCTGCCAGATGCCACCGGCAAAATTTGATGTAACCACTCTCAAGGTGGATGCCGCCGGCTTCGAACTACGCGCAAAGGGTCGCGTGGTAGTGTTTGATGGCTGGACAAAAGTACAACCACCGCAACAAAAAAATGCCGACGATATTATTTTGCCCGCCGTGGCAGAAGGCGATGTGTTGTCGCTGGTGAAACTCGATCCTTCACAACACTTCACCAAACCACCTGCACGGTTCAGCGAGGCGTCCTTAGTGCGCGAACTGGAAAAACGCGGCATTGGTCGACCCTCCACTTACGCTTCAATTATTTCCACGATCCAGGATCGCGGTTACGTCACCGTGCAAAACCGACGTTTTTACGCGGAAAAGATCGGCGATATTGTTACCGAACGTCTGGACGAAAATTTCAAAGACCTGATGGACTACAATTTCACCGCCAACATGGAAGAAAAATTAGATTCCATTGCCACCGGTGAAAGCAACTGGCTTAACGTACTCGATGCCTTTTACGAAGACTTCAAGGCCAAACTTAGCATTGCCGATCAGGACGAAGGCGGCATGCGCAGCAATGATCCCATTACCACGGACATACCCTGTCCCACGTGTGGCCGCCCCATGCAGATTCGTGCGGGCTCTACCGGCGTGTTCCTTGGCTGCTCAGGCTACGCATTACCGCCCAAAGAACGCTGCAAAACCACCATGAATCTCATTCCCGGTGACGAAGTCGTGGACGTGGATGCCGATGAAGAGAGTGAAGCCCGCGCATTGCTGCAACGCCACCGCTGCCCCAAATGTGGCACCGCCATGGACAGTTATTTAATCGACGAAGAACGCAAATTTCATATCTGTGGCAATAGCCCTGACTGCAACGGTTTCGAAGTGGAAACTGGAAAATTTCGCATCAAAGGTTACGACGGCCCCATTATCGAATGCGATAAATGCGGTGCCAACATGGAACTCAAAACCGGGCGCTTTGGAAAATACTTTGGCTGCACCAATGTCGAGTGCAAAAACACCCGCAAACTTTTGCGCAATGGCGAAGTGGCACCGCCCAAAGCTGATCCAGTACACATGAAGGAATTGCCCTGCGAAAAATCAGACGGTTACTTTGTACTGCGCGATGGGGCTGCGGGTATCTTCCTCGCCTCCAGCGCCTTCCCGCGCTCCCGTGAAACTCGTGCACCGAAGGTCAGTGAGCTACTGCCACACCGTAGTGAATTAGATCCAAAACACAATTATTTATGTGAAGCGCCAGTGGAAGACAACAAAGGCAATCCCACCGTCATTCGCTATAGCCGCAAAAACAAAGAACAGTATGTGATGACCGAAGACAAGGATGGTAAAGCAACTGGCTGGACGGCTCATTATATCGGCAAGACCTGGGTGGTCAGCGAAGCAAAGAAAAAAACCGTCAAAAAGAAAGCAGCAAAAAAGAAGGCTAGGAAGAAAAAGTCGGCAAAGAAAAAGGTCGCTAAAAAGAAAAGCTAAGGTTGATTAGTTAAGGAACTTCTGATTAATTCTGAAACAACGAAATGGCAGGCTGAAATATTCCAGATCAAGGCGCGGACCGCAGCTAATAGCCGGTCGATTGGCAAACTTCGCACCAACAGCAGGCACCTTAAGCAACGCCAAACTGAGATATTTCAGCCGCAATATCATGTTTCATGAACTGATCAGAGGTTCTTCAAAGTAGTTAAAAACTGCAAATAGGCGGCCTCATCCCAGGGGCGCCCGCCCAACACTTGAAAACGAATCTTACCGTTTGGGTCAACCAGATACGTTGAGGGCAACCCTCGCGGCTTCCAGGCTTCGGTCACTACACCATCGCTGTCCATTAACGGTACAATGTCCGGTGCCAGCACTCCTAGGAATGTAAATACGGTATCTTCGCTCTCCGCCGTATTCACAATGGCAACTTCGAATGGTGGCTCAGCAAATTTTTCCAACATACGCTGAATCGCCGGAATCTCCCGACGACAGGGGCCACACCAACTCGCCCAAAAGTGTACGAAGACCCAACGCCCCCTTTGACTATGAGATGATTGTGTTGAGTCTTGTGTACGGAATTGTGCTAGGTCAAATTGTTGACCATCCAGATCATTCAATATCAGATCCGGGGCGGTGCGTGGCGCCAATGCTAAAATTCCTTTTGGTAAAGACACAGCCGCAGACTCTGAGCGCGCCACGTCGCTCAGCAACAGAACAGCCAGTAAACAACCGATGCTCGCGACTGCTTTCACTTCGATAAACCCGGTGCATCTGCGCAGCGTAAGTTGGGTACTGTCACAATCAAGGGCGCATTATTTTGCCCTAAACCAAACTTGGCGCGCAGCGTAAATGGCACATCTGATTTTTCTAAAATAATATTGCCTCCCTCACTTTCATTAGCAAAAAAACGCAGTTTTTCTGGCAGTAATGTCCAACGAAAAGTGGCTTGTGATGCTTGTCGAATGCGCAATTTTTTCCAGATTGACGGCCACATTAATCTAGGAATTCGTGACAACCGCTGTCGACCTGATGAAAAATGCCACTCTGACAAATCCAACCATAACGCTTGGTTCATCTTATTTTTAACAATCACCGTAAAAAAACAATAGCCGGACAAGCGTTGAACCATCGTCTCGGGAAATCCTCTCGCTTCGAAGAAACCTGCCATTTGTTCCGTACTGCGTGGCAACAAACGTAAGCGTAGCTGGGTATTTTCAAATGTCGGCTTGGGTAATTTATCCGCCGCACCGACGAGGGTAGTCCCCATCAACAGTAACCCTATAGTCATTCCAGTAATGATTAACTGCATCTTCTTCATTTTCTGATTAATCAACTTCCATTTTTTAAGGAACTCAGGTTTTACTTTTAGGTCGAAGCACAGGAAGCAGGTCAGCCCGTGTACCGTCAGTATACCGCCAATAGCTGTTTGATTTGCCTGGTTTTTGACGGAGCTGCCAGTAATAACCCGTAGTGTGACGGTCCAGATCGCCAACAACAAGCTTGGCACAAGGCTTGCACTATTTACGCTGAACGAAGGCGTAAACATTTTACTTTTTCAACAACATTGAAAACACGGCTTTACTATTTAGGCTTAACCGGGCGAGTCGCTTGCACCACAGCTACGAGGCGAAATTGTGTCAACGACGCATAAGCTCATAAAAAATCAACATTAATTCAGGCTTTTGAACGTCTGCTTTTGTCCGATATAAAGAGTAGACGTCACACTTCTTGAGAGGACGAGATTATGCCCATCTTCGAGCAATACCAATCCCGTTACGAGCAGGCGCAAGATGAAGAAATGTCGCTGCAGGAATACCTTGATCTATGCAAGAAAGATCCAGCGACCTACGCGTCTGCCGCAGAACGCATGCTAACCGCCATCGGCGAACCGGAAATGCTGGATACTCGCCAGGATCCCCGTCTCAGCAGGCTGTTTTTTAACCAGCTCATTAAAATATATCCTGCCTTTAAAGACTTTTATGGCATGGAAGATTCTATCGAGAAAATCGTCTCTTACTTTCGTCATGCTGCACAAGGACTGGAAGAGAGAAAACAAATTCTCTACTTATTGGGGCCCGTTGGCGGTGGTAAATCATCTTTAGCAGAAAAACTCAAATCACTGATAGAACAGCAGCCTTTTTATGCCATTAAAGATTCTCCTGTCAATGAAACTCCACTTGGATTATTTTCACCTGAAGAAGATGCACACATTCTTGAAGAGGACTACGGCATACCGAAACGGTATCTGAATGGCATTATGTCCCCCTGGGCAGTCAAACGTCGCGAAGAATTTAATGGTGACATTACCCAGTTTCGCGTCGTCAAACTCTATCCTTCTATCCAGCGCCAAGTCGGCGTTTCAAAAACTGAGCCCGGCGATGAAAACAACCAGGATATTTCATCGCTTGTGGGGAAAGTAGATATTCGCATGCTGGAAAAATTCAGCCAGGATGACCCAGACGCGTACTCTTACTCCGGCGGTCTTTGCCAGGCCAACCAGGGACTCCTTGAGTTTGTAGAAATGTTTAAGGCTCCTATCAAGGTGCTACACCCACTACTTACGGCTACACAAGAAGGGAATTACATGGGCACGGAGGGTATTTCTGCCCTACCTTTCAATGGGATTATATTGGCACACTCTAATGAATCAGAATGGTTGAGCTTTAAGAATAATCGCAACAATGAAGCCTTCCTCGATCGCATCTTTATCGTCAAAGTGCCTTATTGCTTACGCGTCTCCGAAGAAGTAAAAATTTACGAAAAACTTTTGGACAACAGCTCACTCTCTAATGCGGCCTGTGCACCGGGCACCTTAAAAATGATGGCGCAATTCGCCACCTTATCCCGACTGAAAGAACCGGAAAATTCAAACATCGAATCCAAGATGCGAATTTATGATGGCGAGTCACTAAAAGACGTCGATCCTAAAGCAAAATCTTATCAAGAATATCGCGACTTTGCTGGCGTCGATGAAGGAATGACGGGTCTATCGACCCGCTTTGCCTTTAAAATTCTTTCCCGTGTTTTTAATTACGACAATACGGAAATTGCCGCCAATCCTGTGCACTTACTTTATGTGCTCGAACAACAAATCGAACAAGAGCAATTCCCACCCGAGATTGCTGAGAAATACATGTCCTTTCTCAAGGGCATACTTGCTACGCGCTACGCCGAATTCATTGGCAAGGAAATTCAAACATCGTATCTGGAATCCTATTCTGAATATGGCCAAAATATCTTTGACCGATACGTAACCTACGCCGATTACTGGATACAGAATGAAGAATACCGTGATCCAGATACTGGTGAAATATTCGACCGTGCCGCACTCAATGAAGAACTGGAGAAAATTGAAAAACCCGCCGGCATCAGCAACCCTAAAGATTTCCGCAACGAAATTGTCACGTTTGTACTGCGCGCCCGTGCCCGAAATAATGGTAGCAACCCGACATGGACTAGTTACGAGAAACTCAAGGAAGTCATCGAGAAAAAAATGTTCTCTAACACTGAAGACTTGCTACCTGTTATTTCTTTCAATGCAAAAGCGTCCAACGAGGAACAAGGCAAACACCAAGACTTCGTTAACCGAATGACGGAAAAAGGCTACACTGAAAAACAAGTTCGCCTGCTATCTGAATGGTATTTGCGAGTGCGTAAAGCATCCTGATTACAGACACTAGTCACGAGTTTCGAGGGACTGGGAAAAAATTTCCCTCCTAGATGCTTGCCCTAGTTACTCGACACTGAACCTATGACTCAAATCATCGACAGACGAATCAATGGGAAAAACAAAAGTGCCGTCAATCGGCAACGGTTTTTACGCCGCTTTCGTCAGCAAATTAAAAAGGCAGTTTCAGACGCCATTGATTCTCGTTCTATTACCGAGGTTGATCATGGCGAGAAAATTATCATCCCAAGCAAAGATACACATGAACCCGTTTTCGGACATGGTTCCGGCGGCAGACGTGATGCTGTACATCCCGGAAATAAGGAGTTTGTTACTGGTGACCGCATTGCGCGGCCACCTAACAGTAACGGAGGTGGCGGCAGCGAAGCCAGCGATCAAGGGGAGGGAGAAGACGACTTTGCCTTCCAGCTTTCGCATGATGAGTTTCTGGAGTTTTTCTTTGAAGACCTGGAACTCCCTGACCTAGTCAAAACACAGCTTACCAAAGTTACTAATTACAAGCCTGTTCGTGCCGGTTACAGCACCAGCGGGATCCCTTCTAATATAGATATTGTCCGCTCACTCACCGGTGCACTTGCCCGACGTATCGCATTGCGCGCACCCTATTCTTCAGAACTGAAACTTGCACAGGATGCATTATCGAAACTCCAAAACGACGAAGATGATGATAGTCAACAACGTCGACTGGAGCTTGAGAATGAAATACGCCAGCTTGAAGATAAAATTGCCACTATCCCTTTTGTAGATACGTTCGACTTACGCTACCGAAATCGTATTCTGGAACCCGCACCCACCACCCAAGCAGTGATGTTTTGCTTAATGGACGTCTCCGGCTCTATGGACGCCACTCGCAAGGAAATGGCCAAAAGATTCTTCATTCTACTATATTTATTTTTAACTAAAACCTATGAAAATATCCAGGTGGTTTTCATTCGCCACCACACTACCGCAAAAGAAGTCAACGAAGAAGATTTCTTTTATTCCCGAGAAACTGGCGGCACCGTGGTCTCTAGCGCACTCGAATTGATGCATAAAATTATCAAAGAACGTTTCCCCACCAGTGACTGGAATATTTATGCAGCACAAGCTTCCGATGGCGACAATTGGGATGGTGATTCGCCCAACTGCAGCAAGCTACTAAACGGCAGTATCATGCCCCTACTTCAATATTTTGCCTATTTGGAAATTATGCCCCATAACCATCAAAGTCTGTGGCGGCATTATGAAAATGTAAAATCACAGCACCGTAACTTTGATATGCAGTCAATCGATAACGTTAATGAAATCTATCCCGTGTTCCGTAAACTGTTTATTCGGAAGCCCGCATGATCACCACAGATAATAAAATTATCAGCGATACTTCGGACTGGAGCCGGGAACTTATTCAACGCTACGATGTAGAAATTTCCCGAATCGCAGCCAACTACGGCCTTGACACATACCCCAACCAGATTGAAATCATCAATAGTGAGCAAATGATGGATGCCTACTCTTCAGTGGGCATGCCCTTAGGCTATCACCATTGGTCTTTTGGCAAGCAATTTCTGGAAACGGAACAACGCTATAAACGCGGGCAAATGGGATTAGCTTACGAAATTGTCATCAACTCCAGCCCCTGCATTTCCTATTTAATGGAAGAAAATAGTATGCCCATGCAGGCGCTGGTGATCGCCCATGCCTGCTATGGCCATAATTCATTTTTCAAAAACAACTACTTGTTTCAAACCTGGACTAAGGCGGACGCCATTATTGATTACCTGTTATTCGCTAAAAAATATGTTGCTGATTGCGAACGACAATATGGTATTGAAGAAGTGGAAGCTATTTTAGACTCCTGCCACGCGTTAATGAATTATGGCGTGGATCGATACAAACATCCGCCTGCCTTATCTGCACAGGAAGAAAGTGGACGGCAAAAGGAACGGGAAGAATATTTACAAACCCAGGTTAACCATCTGTGGAGCACGATCCCAGTCAAGGAGGACACAGGAGATGCGGAAGAAAGGGTTCGTTTCCCCAGTGAACCTGAAGAAAACCTGCTCTATTTTGTTGAGAAGAATGCACCAATAATGGAGCCGTGGAAACGGGAACTGGTGCGCATTGTGCGAAAAATTGCCCAGTATTTTTATCCACAAAGACAAACCCAGGTTATGAATGAAGGTTGGGCCACATTCTGGCATTACACCATTTTAAACACACTTTACGATGAAGGTTTTGTCACCGATGGGTTTATGATGGAGTTTTTACAATCCCACACCAACGTCATCGCTCAGCCCGCTTTTGACAGCCCTTACTATTCCGGTTTTAATCCGTACACATTGGGCTTCAATATGTACAAGGACTTACGCCGTATTTGCGAAGACCCAACTGAAGAAGATAAAAAGTGGTTCCCGGAATTTGCCGGCAGCGATTGGTTAACCACGCTGGACTTTGCCATGCGTAACTTCAAAGATGAAAGCTTCATCAACCAGTTTCTGTCTCCACGATTGATTCGTGAATTGCGTTTATTTTCCGTATTGGATGATGATGAAGATAAAGAACTGGAAATTAGCGCCATTCACGATGAACACGGCTATCGGCACATTCGTAATCAGCTCGCCAAACAGTACGACTTATCCATGCGAGAACCCAATATTCAGATATACAATGTTAATTTACGGGGAGATCGGTCATTAACACTACGACACGTTCAGCAGGCACGCCGGCCACTCAATAAGGATACTAGCGAAGTATTGCGTCACCTGTCGCGACTCTGGGGGTTTCCGGTTCACATTAAAACGGTGAATGAGGACGGCACACCAACTACGGAAAAATCAGATTAAATACCCAGCTTGGCTTCAAGCTTCTTGATTTTTTGTCCCATTTCTACGGATATTTTTGCCAGTTCCTGACGCAGAAAAATATTCTCAATATTCATTTCCAGCTGAAAGGCCAGGCGTTCTAAAATGTCACGATCGGCATCATTAAAATTTCCATGTGCCTTGTTGAGTACCTGGATCGCACCCACCACTTTTTTGGTGGTGACGCCATGCACGGGCACACAAATCGCGTTACGCGTCACAAAACCTGTTTTCACCGCCACAATGTCGTGCGCACCCACCTGATCTTCCAGGTCATCTTCAATGACAAATTCACCACTGGACATCACCCGCCCAACGATGGAATTTTTAGTAGGCACCTGGAGTTGTTTTTCACTCAGCCCCGTACCACATTGTAGCCAGGCCTTTTCATCAACCGGATCAAGAATAAAAATACTGCAGCGCTCCGCATCCAGCGCCCTGGGCATGATGTCCACAAAAAATTGCAAGAGCTGTCGATTGCCCGCCTCGCGCCAGGCCTTTTCCATCAGCTGTTGCTTTTTGCGCAGCTGACCCAGTTTTTGTCCCAACAACGCCTTATCCATTTCACTCTATCCTCATGAGTCACCGGGCACTCGTCCTCGGCAAACGTGTTCTGAATATAGTGTCTATCGGCAGCATCGACCAGCAACTAAAGCGTGAGCCCTTCACAAAATTCAATGGATCTGCCACTGGTCTGCCCTGCACGACCGGTGAGATCCCTAGATCTGACAGACATCAGTGGATTTACGCGCCGTTGCGGGCATTGCATACTGTCACACGCATTATTTATAGGAAGTCTCACCATGGCACGCATTACTATTTATAGTACGGGCACTTGCCCGATCTGCGACAAAACCAAGCAGCTGCTCACTAAATGGAATATCCCTTATGCCGAGCTGCGCGTCGATCAGGATACGGCTGCGCTGCGCGAAATGGCCAAACTCACCGACAACGCTCGCAGCGTGCCGCAAATCGCGATTGATGGAAAATGGATCGGCGGTTTCAGTGAGCTGACCGAACTACACATGGACGGTGAATTAGACAACTTAATGGACAATTGACAGGAATCCGTCACTCCCTTCTCTTTTAGCCCTATGAGTAAAAACCCTCTTTTTAAAGCCAAAGGCCAACTGTGCCGGGTATCCCTACGCCTAATCTAAAACTTGGTACGCTTTTTGTATCTCCCTACCCTGGCAGGCGCAAACATATTCCGGTGACGAAGTAATGCCGCGGTCGAACGGGTTAATTTTCATCCAATCTGGCCTAACCGCGTAGCTGAGTCGACCACTTGTTTTCTCCATTGAATGCGCCGCCCACCCGATTGGGCTGTTCACACTGAATTTGCCCTGAGACCAAGGAGAACACGCCATGATGGAATTTATGGTTGAAATGGTAATTACCGCATTCGCCTTTGGCGGCATTTTAGGCGCCATGGTTGCATTGCACCTCAGTAGCAATCTGAAAGAAACCGAAGATAACCGTAGCTCAGCTCCCGCCACCATCGAACTCGCACGCAGCGGCGAATCTGAACAACTGAAACCGGTACCCGTGGACATTGCCTCACGTCGAGCCGCGGGCAGTGGCCATCGCCGCCGTTGAACATACTAGGCACTGACAACGTCTGGCTTCGCAGCACAAAATAAAAGGGCGGCCACCGGGTCGCCCTTTTGATGATCAATGCTCGTTGGCCGAGATTCAATCGTCAGTTAAAAACAGCAAGCCCACACCACTGGGCTCCACGCGCACCACTTCCATTTTCACCACCGGCGGATCGTCCATTTCCCCCTGCACCTGACCTTCCAACACGCTGCCCACTGGCGGAAGTTCTGTGTCGTCCGTGACGATAAAAATACCGCTTTCGGAAATATCCCGCGTCACCAGCACCACGGATTCCATAGACTCATGGCTGATTTTTACTTCCAGCGCCAACGGGGTACGTGGATGCCTGCGTTGTTCACTCATGGATTAACTCACTCCTGTTCCGGCACCCAAATAAATTCCACCCGAATACCACTGGGTTCAATACACATCATGTGCATCAGCGGGCCGTCGCGCAATGGCTCCGGGGGAAATTCGATGCGCGTCCCAGCAGCCTGCAGCCGGGCAAAAACGTTATCCAGCGCGGTGCGGCTGGCCACTCGAAAAGCCACATGATGTAGGCCGATATTATGTTTGTAGTCAAACGTATGCTCACAGGCCTGCGCAAACCCGGGTTCAGCGGCCTGCCACAGAGTCACCATTATGCTGCCATCGCTGACAAAAATCGCCGGATACTCCGCCACCCGCCTCACCTCTCGCCAACCCAGGGTCTCCGTAAAAAAGGCAGCCGACTCGGCCAAGTGGCTCACTGTTAATCCCAGATGATGCACCCCTTGGGTGCCCGCCGCATTTGTACTCATCATTTTTGCTCCCTGACATAAATATTCCCACGCAAGCTACACTCACGCTTCACACCGAAAATAGAAGCTGGCACCAATAAGCTGATCAGTTGCCATCCGTGCTGCTGCAGACCCGTTACGGCAGATTAGGCCGTTCTTCTTAGCCTTGCTTGATTCAGAAGTTAAATCTCGAGTTAACACTTGAATCACATCTTAACTTTAAAGCCCCGCTAAAGCCCGACCCATCGGCAATGCAATACTCTGCAACATTCACATTATTTTGATCCAGTAAGGCGAAAAAAAGTTGGACACGATTATGGCGGCAGACACGATAAAATGGTTTAACGAATCCAAAGACTTCGGCTTCATCGCGCAGGACGACGACGGCGAAGACGTTTTGTCCATTTCAGCGCTACCACTGGTAGCGGTTTCAAAACGCTGGCAGAAAACCAGAAGGTAACGTTTGAATTGCAGAAGGGTCCCAAGGGACCACAGGCTACTGAAGTGGTTGCTGAAGTAAGTAACACTTCGCGATGCCTGCCCTGCGCAGACCTGGCTTAGAAAGCCCGTAATAACGGGTTTTTTTGGCGTATTTTTCGTTTCATGCTCAGCTGCTCTCAGGCTTAAGCCCTAAAGTCTTGTCACAAATGCGCCGAAACCCTCTAGAGGCTTCGCCATTTCTGCGTGGCCGTAATAAAGAGAACAAGGCCAACCGTGAGTCGTAACACCGCCATTTCCATTGATGAGTTGACCGCCCAGCCGCTGCCCATTTTTGAACATTCGGCGCGCGCCTTCCGCAAGGTCAGCAGCGAAGGCGGCAACACGTTTGAAGGTTACGGCGACATCATTCTCAAAGACCCCGGGCTAGCGCTGCACACCCTGAACCAATTGCAGGCCGGCTCCAGCAAACCTCTGCGCACGGAGATTTCCAGCATGGCGCAGGCAGCGATGATGCTGGGCTTGGATCGCGCCAAACGCCTCACTATGGGACATCCCCAACTGGAACGCAGCCTCAGCGGTTTCGCAAAAGTGGGGTACATCCGCACGGCCTGCCGCGCCTTTCACGCGGCCTTTCAGGCCTGGGACTGGGCGCACATCAAAAATGACCACGCTCCCGATGAAATTCTGCTGGCGACCCTACTGCACGATGTGGCGGAAATGGCATTGTGGGTGGCCGCCCCCGATCAAATGCACCAGTTTCGCAAGCTGATGCTCAAAGATGGCCTACCCACCGACGAGGCGCAGTACATCGCCTTCGGTGAAAGCCTGGAACATTTCAGCCGTGAAATTG
This sequence comes from uncultured Ectothiorhodospiraceae bacterium, assembly GCA_964645165.1. Classification (GTDB taxonomy): domain Bacteria; phylum Pseudomonadota; class Gammaproteobacteria; order SZUA-152; family SZUA-152; genus SZUA-152. Next base: position 17,705 of record CAZXZI010000012.1, on the reverse strand, counting down.
CCAACCGCTGGCACCTCCCCGGTCTGGTCAACGAGGCCTTGCGACCGGAAAATGCCAACCTGCCGCGGGTCCGTTGTGTGATGTTGGCCGTGCAGCTGGCACGCAGTACCGAGCGCGGCTGGTACTGGGAAAAAACCGAGCGGGTGCTACCCGAGATCGCCGAATATCTTGGTGCTCCCGTAGATGAAGTCATTCCTCACATCCATAAAAATGCCGTTCGTGCCGCCCGCGAAGCACCGTTTTACAGCGCCCGTCACGCCGCCAGCCTGCTGCCCATGTTGCCCGGTGGCGAGGAATTAATCCTGGAAGAAGAATTCCCTGAGGCGGAGGCTGAAATCGAATCAACGGTCAAGGCTGAGGCAGCGGCTGAAGTCATCTCCGCCACGCCAAAAACTGCGCCAAGCTCTGGTCGCGATGCAAATCAGAAAACAACGGCAGCCTCCCCCCCCCCAACGGGCACTCCAGCGGTAAGCAGCGCTGAACCTGCGCCAGCGCCCACCGCGCAAGTGTGCCTGATCCCTCAGTCCTCCATCTTTCTGCAAACCCTACGCGAACTGCAGCAGGGCGTCGGTAAAATGGATCTCAGCGAACTGATGCGCAAGACGGTGCACGGCATGCATGATGGCATAGGCCTTAACCGCGTGGTGTTCTGCATGCTGGGGCCAAACCGCAAAAAACTGGTGTCGCGCTACATGTTGGGCGCCGATAACGATCCCATTTTCAGCCGTTTTGAGATCGACCTGGCAAAGCCCCACCTATTTACCCGCTTGCTCGATAAACAAGTCAGCCTGTGGATCAACGACAACAATCGTAAAAAATTCTGGCCTCTAATGCCCGCCGAAGTGAAAACGCTGATCAAAACCAACAGCTTTTATGCCATGTCCATCCATGTGCGCGGCAAGGCAATGGGGCTATTTTATGCTGATCGGCGCAGCCTGGACTGCAAACTGGATGAGCAATCCTACAAACAATTCCGTCAAATCTGCCAATTCGCAGCAAAAGGCCTTGCTAATCTCGCAAAATGAGGCATTTCCCAGAAATTAACGCTATACTTCCGCCCAAGCAATGGAATGGTGCCGCATCGTATGATGCAAGATCACCATACGATGCTCGGTAGGACGTTTAAAAGCACGTTTAAAATTTTGAAAGATAGAGAAAATAAAGGTAAAAGATTATGGCTACAGGCACAGTAAAATGGTTCAACGAAAGCAAGGGCTTCGGCTTTATCGCCCCTGACGATGGCGGTGACGATTTGTTCGTTCACTTCAGCGCAATCCAGGGTGGTGGTTTCAAAACTCTGAACGAAGGTCAAAAAGTGACTTTCGAAACAGAGCAAGGCCCTAAAGGTCCTGCAGCAGGAAACGTTGTTCCCGAATAACGCCTGTCGCACAAAAGACCCAAGGAACCCTGCCTTTCGGCGGGGTTTTTTGTTTTTACATTTTGCGCTTTTAACGATAACGTTGACACTACGCCTGCAAAACCATCGAGGCTATCTATGTTAGACGTTAACGAATACTTTGATGGCAAGGTCAAGTCCATTGCCTTTCAAACAGCCACGCTTGCCGCTACGGTCGGGGTCATGCAGGCAGGCGATTATGAATTTAACACCGAGAGAAAAGAAACCGTGACGGTGGTCTCCGGCGCGCTTACCGTCAAACTACCCCATAGCACTGACTGGCAAATCTTTCGATCCAGCGACAGCTTCATCGTCGAGGCACAACAAACTTTCCAACTCAAGGTGGACATCGACACCGCCTATCTTTGCACCTACGAGTAGTCTTTGAACTAACTCAACCACTCATCGTATTTTATGCTTGCCACAAACAAACACGCCTTTACCCTGCTAACTTGCCTGCTGCTCAGCATGTCATCAGTATTTGCAGAAGAATTGACAACACAACAAATGCTGATAACGAACAATGGCGATGAGTTTGCTTTTGAGGTATTCAAAGACCCGAAACAAACCACCCAACTTCGCATTTTGTGGGTTGCACCCAGTTTCGGTATCGATTCACGTCACCAGGAAAATGCCGAAGCACTCGCCAGGCTTGGCGTCGAAGTCTGGCTGATTGATTTAGCCGATGCACTCTTCCTCACCAAAGGCGCGACCACCCTGCGCGAAATTCCTGCTGACACAGTCGCCAATCTCATTAATGCCTTAGCTCAGCAAAAACCCAACAACACTGAATTGCTGGTAGTAAGCAGCAAGTACGGCGCCATTCCCGCATTGCGCGGTATTCATGCCTGGCAGGAACAAACCAACAAACAAGGGCACTTAATCGGTGCGGTGTTTTTTTCACCGTCATTTTTTATAAGCGTGCCTGAATTGGGCACAGCGCCAACCTTCATTGATGAACTGGCCGCAACTAATATCCCAATGTATATTTTCCAAGCTGCTCACAACGGTAACCGCTGGCACCTGCCTGCGGTGTTGGCGGAACTCAAACATGCCACGGTATACAGTGAAATTCTCAAAGGCGTGATGTCGATATTTTACAAACGGGATGCGTCTCCTGGCTCCGTGGCAACTTTTAAGAAGGCACCGCAAATGATTTTGCGCGCTGCTCGTTTGTTGCGCCAACATCCCATGCCAAGAGCAGCATTACCAACAGTAAAGAAATCTACTATTTCACGCAGCGGTATTAATGTCCGGTTACGGCAATATCACGGCAGCGTACACGCCATGCCAATTAAGTTACACGGCATTTCTGGCAAATCCTTTGATATTCGTGACTTCAAGGGAAAGGTGACACTTGTCAACTTCTGGGCAACCTGGTGCCGACCCTGCGTGAAAGAAATACCATCGCTCAACCAGCTCAAAATTGCCATGCAAGGAAAACCATTCCAGCTAATTTCGGTGAATTATGCTGAATCAGCCAAAGACATTCGCGACTTTTTACAGAAAGTGGATGTGGATTTTCCTGTACTCCTTGATCCCGGCGGACAAGTAGCAGGAGAATGGAAAGTAGTGGCCTTTCCTTCCACCTTTGTGATCGGCCCCGAGGGGAAAATACGCTACGGCATCAACGCGGGAATGCACTGGGATACCGATGATGTTATCCAGCAGTTAAATCAGTTACTGCCCAAGCCTTAAATTAATTCACCAGAAAAAGCGTAACCGCTACAGGCTTCGTCCTTCCGGCAGTTCCTTGATGTACACATCCTGCTTACTGTACGGAATTTCGATCCCTTCGGCATTAAACCGTTTGTAAATAGCAGTATTGAGTACATCCAGCACCCGACCGCGCACCTCTGGATTCTCTACCCAACACAATAAATCCACATCAAGGCTGGACGCACCAAAGGTCCGGAATCGCACCCTGGGTTCTGGATTAGGGCACACCTGTTCTTCCTGCAGTGCAACATCCATTAGTACCGATTTGACCTGATCAATATCCGAACCATAGGCCACACCCACACTGACTCGAATGCGGTATTTTTCGTGCGGACCACCTGACTCATTAACGATGCGCGAATTACCAATAATCGCATTAGGGATCGTAATTTCCACATCGTCACGGGTTTGCAAACGCGTGCTACGAATACCGATGCGCGTAACCTGGCCTCGCTCACCACTATCTAACACCACATAATCGCCAATTTTGTACGGCGCATCAGCAAGAATAAAGACGCCGGAAAACAAATTAGCCAGCGTATCTTTGGCAGCAAAACCGATCGCGATACCCACAATGCCTGCTGATGCCAGCCAAGCCGTCATATCAATATGCCAGGAACGAAACACGGCATAAATGGCTACGGCAAATACTACCAGGAAGGCAATGTTTTCAAATAATGGTCGGGTTTGTGGCCGCACCAGTGATTCTTTTTTACCACCGCGGCTCATGGCTTGCAGCACAATACGCACAAATTTCACACAGAAGTTTGACCAGATAATCACCAACACCGTGGCAATCAAAGACTGGAAGATACCAGCTGCCACTGCAGGCAGATTAAGCGGGAAAATGGCCGACAATAGACCCACGCACAACACCGTCCAAAATAATGGCCGATGAATGACCGCCACTACTTTATCGTCCCACTGGACTCGTGTGCGTTTGGCCACAGATCCCACCACCTTGGTCACCAAACTGGCAAGCGCGTTGGCAAACAGTACTGACAACACGATGATCGCGCTAGACATCGCGATGGGATAGCTATCCAAAAAAGAAAACACCGATTGCAATGAGGCAGACAGATCTTTCACTACGGTTTTCCTTTACGCAAAAAAATAATCAGCAGGGAACAATTTTAAATTCATGCACATCTTCCATATCCATCAGGCTCTGTGCCAGCTGACGAAAATCGTTTTGACTTTTAGAGCGAATGGTCATTTCGTACTCGAAATTCTTTCCTTCATTATCCAGTTTATAACTGGATTCAAAAGCGCGGATATTGTGTCCCGAAATCAGTTTTCGCAACGCATCTTCATCAAGACTGTGTTTGGAACGAATAAACCGCACCGTAAACTTGGCGTAGATTTGCACTGGCAAACGGCTTTCAAACCAACGAAAAAATGACAGCGTAACCACCGTCATCCCCGTCGCCAAAAACGCGGGGAAATACAAGCCCATGCCAATCACGATGCCTACCGATGCCGTCATCCAGATAGAGGCTGCCGTGGTCAAACCACGCACCGTCAAGCCTTCTTTAATGATCACTCCTGCACCGAGAAAACCAATACCCGTCATAATGCCTTGCGCTAGCCGCGAGGGATCAACCCGAACGGTGCTAAGGAATTGTGCCGGCACCAACTCCCACTGATAGACCATCAAGACCATCAACAAACTCGATGAAACACAGACCAGAGCGTGAGTACGGAATCCGGCCTCACGTCCGTGCAGCGCACGTTCGATACCAATAAGGCCACCTGCAAGAAAGGCCAACATCAGTCGCGAGGTAATCAGAGCGTAATCGAAATCCATAAACCAGGCATCTCCGTTGATCAGTTACATTTTATTTTTCATGTGCTGGCGGAATTGCACACAGGGATCAGGACGATCAAAGCGAGGCGTAAACCAGACAACATCAAACGGTATTTTTTTTGCACCCCAATATGACGCGTAGTCTTCAGCATCATTCGCCTGCTCCTGTACCTCTGCCCAGGCGATGGTTAATAGATTATTTTCTTTTCTCTTCCCTGGTAAATAAAAGGGGACGCCGCGATCATTGCGCACATGGCCAGATCCCGCCACCAACACTCGAGTATTAACTCTATCGTTATCCGAAATCGCCTGTGCCATACGAGCATCTTTCGCGCGCTGCACCAACATCATGGTGGTTGTCATTTGTTCATTAATCATCCCGCAATGAGAACCTTCAATTTCTTTTCGGGACTCTGCAACTTGCTCAGCTGACAGAACATTATTATCCAGTAACATTTTAATTTTAAGCGGTAATTCAATATCACCTTTACGAGCAATCGCCATCATTTCCTGCCGATCAAAGTTAGCCGGCAACAATGCATAATTTGCCTGCAATGCTTCTGTAAAAATCGCGGAATAATACTGCTGGTATTCCCAGTTGGCACTGATGTGATTCAAGCCGGCGATCAAGGCTTCAGTGGAGTCATAATGTTTGCTCGCAATAAGCTGGCCTTGCTGCTGGGAAATCATTTCAAAGGCGACAACCGCCGTGCGCTGTTGCTTGCGCAATTGTTCAACTGCCCAAGCCTCACCCTGGTGATGCTGGAGGTTGTCGTGCGTTTCCCCCAACAATAGATAGCGGCTTTTTACAATGCGCGCTGAAAGTTGCTGCCGACTAATAAATTTCCCGGCGTTCACATCCCATATTTTTCCTGCCAGTGGATGATCGAGCAGCAACAGACCTTTATCAGAGAAAGGCTGTTCCTCCGGCACTGCGCGTGAAGCACTACACGCCGCCAGCGACAACAGGCTGAGAGCCAACAGCAACCTGATTTTTATGCCACACCGATGAGCAAGCAATAAATTCATCCGCTATTTTGCCTTTTGATAGATTTCCACACCGGCTTGCACAAACTCCTGTGCCTTGTCTTTCATGCCTACCTCCAGCGCCACTTCCACACCAATCCCTTCTTTATCGGCAAACTCACGCACCTCTTGCGATATTTTCATAGAGCAAAAGTGCGGGCCACACATGGAACAAAAATGCGCCACCTTGGCGGACTGCTTGGGCAGGGTTTCGTCGTGAAAAGAGCGCGCCTTATCCGGGTCGAGGCCGAGATTAAACTGATCTTCCCAGCGGAACTCAAAGCGTGCTTTGGACAGGGCGTTGTCGCGCAACTGCGTACCGGGCAGGCCTTTGGCTAAATCCGCCGCGTGCGCCGCCAGCTTGTAAGTGATAATGCCTTCACGAACATCAGCCTTGTTGGGCAGCCCCAGATGTTCTTTGGGTGTGACGTAGCAGAGCATGGCGCAACCGTACCAGCCGATTTGTGCGGCACCGATACCAGAGGTGATGTGGTCGTAACCGGGAGCGATATCGGTGGTCAGCGGGCCGAGGGTGTAGAACGGTGCCTCAAAACAGTCTTCCAGTTCTTTATCCATGTTTTCTTTGATCATCTGCATGGGCACATGGCCCGGGCCTTCGATCATCACCTGCACATCATGCTGCCAGGCGATTTTAGTGAGTTCGCCCAGGGTTTCCAATTCACCGAATTGTGCTTCGTCGTTAGCATCCGCCAGTGAACCGGGACGCAGGCCATCACCCAAAGAGAAACTAACATCATAGGCTTTCATGATTTCGCAGATGTCTTCAAAATGCGTGTACAGGAAATTTTCCTGGTGATGAGAGAGACACCACTTGGCCATAATAGAACCGCCGCGCGAGACGATACCGGTGAGCCTATTTGCTGTTAGTGGCACATAGCGCAATAACACACCAGCGTGAATGGTGAAGTAGTCCACGCCCTGTTCGGCCTGCTCGATGAGCGTATCGCGAAACAATTCCCACGTGAGGTCTTCGGATTTGCCGTTCACTTTTTCCAAGGCCTGATAAATTGGCACAGTACCAATAGGCATGGGCGAATTGCGCAGCACCCATTCGCGGGTCTCGTGAATGTTTTTACCCGTGGACAGATCCATCAGCGTATCGCCACCCCAACGTGCCGACCAGGCCATTTTTTCCACTTCTTCTTCGATGGAAGAACTCACCGCAGAATTGCCGATATTGGTATTGATTTTTACCCGGAAATTACGGCCGATGATCATCGGCTCCAGCTCGGGGTGATTAATATTGGCAGGGATAATTGCGCGACCACTAGCGACTTCCTCGCGAACAAATTCCGCAGTGATTTCCTGCGGCAGATTGGCGCCGAAGTTTTCACCAGGGTGTTGGCGCAGCAGTTTTTCATATCGGGCATCTGCGCGTAGTTCATTCAAGCGCTCGGTTTCGCGAATCGCCACATATTCCATTTCCGGGCTGATGATGCCCTGTCGTGCGTAGTGCATCTGGCTGACATTCGCACCTGACTTGGCGCGACGCGGCGCGCGAATGTGCTCGAAGCGCAACTGCGCCAGCTCGGGATCATTCTGCCGCTGCTGGCCAAACTCGGAACTGGGGCCGGCGAGGATCTCCGTATCACCACGCTCCTCGATCCACACCGTGCGCACCTCGGGCATCCCCTTCATCAGATCCACGGTCACCGCCGGATCGGTAAACGGCCCGGAAGTATCATAAATAGTGATGGGCGGGTTGGTCTCCGCTTCGCTGCCATCCAGGTTATGGGTGGGCGATTGGGCAATCTCGCGCATGGGCACGCGAATATCGGGTCGCGAGCCTTGCACATAAATTTTCGTAGAATTAGGGAAGGGTTGAGTGACTTCAGCAGAAAGCTTGGCCGTCTTTTGCAGAAATTCTTCGGGAATCGCGCTCATGGTGCATCCTCACAGCAAACAGGTTAAATCAAAAAGGCGAAGGTGCAGAAATGCGAACGGGCGCGTGACTGGCTTCCCTACGCCGGTACAAACCGGATCAGGTTCAAAGGGTGAATCTCAGTTCTGCGCTCATCAAGAAAGACACAGAACACCCCTAGCTACAGAGAAATACAGTATACCGGCACTTATGCCTCGTGGGTAAACTAAGGCCACCCTCGAGCCAAAAAAAAGGAGCCCCTCGGCTCCTTTTTCCATGCAACGACAATTATGTCATTACGAATTGCACACCTTAATCATCTTCGTGCTCATCTTCGTCATCATCATCGTCTTCGTCCATAGGCAGGCTTCCACCCACGCCCATACCCATACCGCTCATACTCGTACCAGCCATACCCATCCCCGCAGGCGGTGTGATGGGAGGGGTGGTTGGAGGGGTAGTTGGCGGTGTTGCCGGACAGAAGAAGGCATCATTGCCTGCCTGTGCCTGCATGCCTGCCGCATTCAAATCATTCAGGCTCGGGCTACCACTGGTATGGCAAGCCGAACATGAACCAACGTCGGGCATTGTTGCTGCTGGCGCGCAAGAATTAGCCACCCGATTTGCAATCGAACTGGTGGCATTGGCACTGCCCAGCGGCAATAACAGCATTAACAACATGACAAAATACTGCGTCGCCCCCAAGTGAAACCTGGATTCATCGGATACTAGTGTCATAACAATCTCCTTTTGTGACCGAAACGGTTAAAAAATGAACTGTCAGCATACGCCTACTTATCATTTAAACCATTAAGGATTACACTAATTGACATAAGCAATTATAAGGATTGCAGGCACACGCCCAAATGAAGGCGCACCCAATGCGGTCAATCGCGCAATCACCGGAAATAAAAAAAGGGGCCTTTCGACCCCTTCGTACTCATCTGACAATTAAGCCAACGATTTAGTCATCGTCACCTTCGAGGCGATGATCCTCTTCGTCTTCGTCTTCGTCTTCGTCTTCGTCATCATCCATAGGCATACTCCCGCCCGTGCCCATACCCATGCCGCTCATACCCGTACCACTACCACTCATACCCATGCCTGCGGGCGGTGGTGTTGGTGTTGGTGTTGGTGTTGGCGCTGTTGCCGGACAGAAGAAAGCATCATTGCCTGCCTGCGACTGCATGCCTGCAGCATTTAAATCGTTCAAACTAGGACTACCACTGGTGTGGCATGCCGTACACGAGCCGACATCAGGCATTGTTGCGGCCGGCGCGCAAGAATTTGCAACCCGACGCGCAATACTACTGGTCGCGTTAGCACTGACAAAGGTCAGCAATAAAATAACAAACAAAAACAATTGTGCAGACACCACATGGGATCTGCTACCCCCTGACTTCATATCCATAACAAACTCCTTTTGAGAAAATAAAACATCGTTAACTGCGTCGACTCGGCTTACCAACGCAAATGACACAGTCTTCCTAACCACGTTATTGGGTGGAAAAAGTTCCGCTCATTGGCTAGAAAACAGTTCCACCACAAATTTGAGCATACGCTTTCTTATCAGAAAAAACAGTATCTATATCAGTATTAATAATAATGTCCTCATAATCTATCTTTATTACGTATTTCCTTGTGATGCCCATCAACCGCCAAGGATGGACGCAACGCCTTGCCACACCTGATTAAACCTCGTACCCTTGTGCGTCATTTATTTCGCAAGATTGGCACTAAAAACAATGACTACTAGCTCCGAAAGTAGCGCCGAAAGCAGCACAGAAACCGCCCGCTTCAACATGATTGAGCAGCAAATTCGTCCCGCCGAGGTGCTGGATACCCATGTGCTGGAAATCATTGCCAGCACGCCACGGGAAGATTTTGTGCCCGGGGCTTACCACGAGCTAGCCTTTTCCGACGTCAACGTTCACTTGCCCCACGGCCAGCAAATGATGAAACCCATCATGGAAGGTCGCCTTTTGCAGGCATTGGATATTCAGCCCAGCGACAAGATTCTGGAAATCGGCACCGGCAGCGGTTACTTCACCGCCCTGCTGGCCAAGTTGGGAGCACAGGTTTACAGCGTCGATATCGAAAATGATTTCGTTTCTGCTGCACAGCAAAAACTCAACGCCCACGGCATTAATAATGTAACGATTTCCCAGGGCGACGCCGCGCATGGCTGGGATCAGGACGGCTCGTTTGACGTCATTGTGATTACCGGCTCACTACCGATTCTGCCCAATAGCTTCCAGCAACAGCTCACCGTGGGAGGCCGCATGGTGGCCATCGTCGGCCAGTCACCGGTGATGGAGGTACTGCTCATCACGCGGGTGGATGAAGGCCAGTGGTACCACAAGCAACTGTTTGAAACCGACTTCCCGGCACTGAGCAATGCCGAGCAGCCTCCCGCTTTCCATTTTTAAGCCGCCGGCAACCCAGGAACTCATCATGTCACGCCATTCTTCGCGCCACCGCACATCCCTTTGTACTGCCCTTGGGCTGGCGCTGTCACTCATGGCATCCACCGCCAACAGTGAATCACTGATGGAAATCTACAGCCTGGCTGTGGGTAACGACCCGCAATTTAAAATAGCAAACGCCGACTACGAAGCAGCCAAAGAGTCGCTGCCACAAAGCACGGCCGATTTTTTGCCTTCCATCACCTTTAGCGCAGGAACATCAAACCAGAACACCGATGTCATCAAACCGAAGGGAATAGCCAGTAGCGATTCGAATAACACTAATTACTCACTCAATCTAAGCTTGGCGCTTTATCGACACGGTAATTTTGTCGCCCGTCGCTTGGCCAAACACACCGTCTCTCGTGCCGAGGCAGATTATGAAGTCGCACAGCAAAGCCTGATCCTGCGAGTCGCCAAAGCTTACTTCGGTGTGCTTTCGGCACAAGACAATGTGGAATTTTCCGAGGCCGAAAAACGTTCCAACGCCCGTCAACTGGATCAAACCCAGCAACGTTTTGACGTGGGACTGGTGGCCATCACCGACGTGCACGAATCCCGTGCGGCATACGATATTTCCATTGCTGCCTCGATTGAAGCCGCGAACCAACTCGACAGCGCCAAGGAAAATATGCGCGAAATTACCGGCCTCTACCATGAAAACATTGCCACACTGGGCGACGCTATCCCACTGATTCCCCCTGACCCCAGCGATCTGCAGGAATGGACTGACCAGGCTCTGGACCAGGATCCCGCACTACTGGCTGCGCAGATTGCTGTAAAAGAATCTCAGGAAAGTGTTGCCCAGCAACACAGTGGCAATTACCCCACTCTGGTCCTCAATGCGAACAGTTCCCACAATGAAAGTGGCGGCGTCTTTTCCAGCACCACCAACAACAATTCCATCGGCCTGAACTTTAATCTACCTATATACAGTGGCGGTCGCACCAGCTCACAAATCCGCCAGGCACTGCACTATCTCGATGCAGCCCGACAATCGCTGGAACAACGACGCCGCACCACACAGCGTAACGTGCGCAATGCCTACCGTGGAGTGATCTCCGGAATCAGTCGCGTCAAGGCACTCAAGCAGGCGTTGATTTCCAACCAAAGTGCGCTACGCGCCGCCGAGGCCGGTTATGAAGTAGGTACCCGCACTACAGTGGACGTGCTGGTGGGTCGCCGCAATCTGTTCAGCGCCCAGCGTGACTACTCGCAGGCTCGTTACAATTATTTGTTAGACACCTTACGTCTGCAGCAGGCCGCCGGCTCGTTGACGGCGAACAACCTGAAAACCATCAGTGACTGGTTGCGCTAAACACCGCACCCTCATCGTTGCCGCATCGCAGTGGCATTTCCCTACGTAGCCGCCAGCGTCCGCACGTGAAACCTAAATCGACCACCCCAACATCCGCTCACTTGCTGCACCCCCGACACTGGCCGAGTTGGTTGGGGCTGGGACTGCTGTGGCTGACGGTGAAACTGCCCTACCCCGTGCTGTTGCGACTGGGCGGCGCACTGGGTAACCTGCTTTATCATCTCGTCCGTCGGCGTCGACACATCGCCGAAACTAATATTCGCCTCGCGTTTCCTGAACTCGATCCCCAGCAACAAACCGAGTTGGTCAAGGCGCACTTTCGCGCCAGCGGCATCGCCTTTCTGGAAATCGGCCTGAGTTGGTGGGGCGACGAAAAACGTCTAAAACAACTCTCACACATCAACGGGCTGGAGCACGTCCAACACGCCCTGGCGCAGGGTCATGGCGTCATTTTGCTGAGCGGACATTTTGTCTGCCTGATTATCACAGGGCGACTCCTGGCGCAGGAACTCGCCTTCAACATCGTCACCAAAAAATCACACAGCGCCGTGTTCGAGGCCTTGATGCGACGCCATCGCCTGCAACACTATCAGGGGCTCGTTGATTCCACCGAAATGCGCAGCATGATCAAGGCATTGAAAAATAACCAGGTGTTGTGGTACGCACCTGATCAGGATTTCAGACACCGCGGCTCTGCGGTTTTTGTCCCCTTTATGGGCGTACAAACCGCCACCCTTACCACCACCGCGCGGCTGGCCAAAACCTCTAAGGCGCCGGTGATCTATACCGAGTTTGAACGCTTACCCGGGACTCAAGGTTACCAAGTCACACTACATCCGCCGATGGAGAATTTTCCCTGCGGAGATGATATTGAAGACGCGCACCGGGTCAATGAAGTCATCGAACAGCAGGTGCGCAAGGTGCCCGAGCAATATCTGTGGACCCACCGCCGCTTCAAAACGCGCCCCGAAGGTGAACCCGGAGTCTACGGCAAGGCCGGCAAATGAGTCCCGTGACTCGCGAGAATGCCACACAGCAACCCCAAAAACGGTAATCTTCTCAGGCACTCACAAAATGTGTAGACCCGGTTCCCGTAGTATCGCCTCCAGAACCCAGCTCTGACTTTTGCTTAGATAAAAAACGGGGTGCCGAAGCACCCCAGTCGCTCACACGAGCACTACTTGTTATTTATGCAGCAGGGTCGTGTTCGACGTCTCCGGCAGTCGGGGCATGCCCACCGTAGGAAGCTCACCCGTCAGACCGTTGAGGAACGCCACAATGTCGGTCACCTGGGCACCCGTCAATTCCTTGTTGAGCTGAGCCTTGGCCATCACCCGTACCGCCTCGTCCAGGGCCTGCACCGAGCCATTGTGGAAATACGGCGCAGTGAGCGCCACATTGCGCCAGGTCGGCACCCGCCACATATGTTTATCGGCCTCATCGTGGGACACCTGGAAACGACCCAGATCCGCCATGAAGCCATACTGTTTGTTGTAGCGGCTGGGGAAAGTCGGGAATTTCTGATAAAAGCCCTGACCCACCGGCAGACCCGCTGGGCCCGCATAGTTGGGACCCGTGTGGCAGGCAGTACAACCCACTTCCTGCACGGTCTTCATGCCCCGCTGCGCTGCAGCAGAGAGGGCCGATTTCTCACCCTGTAGGAACCGATCCACCGGCGCATTGGGGGTAATCAGGGTGCGCTCAAAGGCGGCAATGGCTTTGGCGACATTGTCGTAGCTAAGCCCGTCTTTAGTACCAAACACCGCCTTGAACTGCGTGACATAACCCGGAATCTTCTGCAGGCGCTCGATCACCGCTGCTTCACTGGGCATGCCCATTTCCACCCCGGCCAGAATCGGCCCCTTGGCCTGATCCTCCAGACTGGCGGCGCGACCATCCCAAAACTGGGAAGACAGGAAAGCCGCATTCCACACCGTGGGAGCCGAACGGCCCCCTTGCTTACCGAACACGCCCACAGACACCGGACGGTTGTCCGTGCCGTTGGCCATCAAATTGTGACAGGAATTGCAGGACACGGTGCCGGTCACCGACAAGCGGGGATCAAAATAAAGCTGTTTCCCCAACGCCACCTTGGCGGCAGTGGTTGGGTTATCCGCCGGGGCGGGGACAGTCTCAGGCAGAACCTCGAAGGCCGCTGCGCTAAACGCCATGCTGGACAGGGCTATCCCGGCACTGGCACGTCGTATCAGGGATGTGATTACAGGTAACATAATTGGCTTTCCTCTCGAATATTGTTGTTTGTTAAAAACAGTGGTCGCAAACCATACGACTCACAGGGTTACTGAACGGAGAGGATTATAGTGGTTATTTAGACTATGTCTAATCTTTTATTTGGCCTGCGACAATGTGTCGCAGGCACTCTAGAAAACATCAGAAACGACCCGCCGAGGCAAATCGCAACTCGAAGTTTTATGAGCCCTGTGTAACTGATTATGCGCGTTCGCCCAACAAGGGTGAGAGTAGGGTCAACAGCTGCTCGAGGGCACCACGGTTGGCTACCACCAGTTGTCGCCCGGCGTCACCCGCCTGCCGTCGATCGGCCTCATTCTCCAGCCAGTGGATCAGCGCCGATGCCAGCGCCTCGACATCACCCACTTCCTTCGCTGCACCGGCCGCCAGCAACGCCTCGCTGATATCGCTGAAATTAAAACGATGCGGTCCGGTGAGTACCGGCACGCCCAGCGCGGCAGGCTCAACCATGTTGTGACCACCCACGGGTACCAGACTGCCGGCCACGAAGGCGACATCGGCAGAGGCATAAAACAGCGGCAGGTCGCCCAGGGTATCGCCGAGATAGACCTGCGTGGCCGCGGTGGCGGGCTCGCCCGCTGAGTGTCGCGTCACCTGCCAGTCACGCGCGCTCGCCAACGCGGCCACCCGATCAAAACGCTCGGGATGACGTGGCACCAAAATCAACAGGCAGTCGGTCAGGGTCTGACGAATGATGGCGAAGGCATCCAGCACCAATTCATCCTCCCCTTCGTGAGTACTAGCGGCGATCCACACCGGCCGCCCGCTCCCCCACTGGCTGCGCAACTCCGCCTCCCGCTGGGTCAAATCCTCGGGCAGGGTCTGGTCAAATTTGAGGTTGCCCATCACTTGCAGCTGTTCGTCGCGTACACTCAGGGAACGAAAGCGTTGCGCATCCCCTTCACCCTGGGTGGCGATCAGACGCACATCCGCCAACGCGCTGCGCACCAGCGGCGCGATCCGCTGGTAACCGCCTGCACTGCGCGGCGAGAGACGCGCGTTGACAATGGCCAGCGGAATCGAGCGTTGCGCACAGCGATGAAACAGGTTGGGCCACAGCTCCGTCTCCATGATGATGCCGACCTCGGGCATAGTGCGACTCAGAAAACGCCGCACCGCCCCCGGCAGGTCGTAGGGCAAATAAACATGAAATACCCGCTCGCCGAACAGCGCCCGCACCCGGCCGGAGCCCGTGGGTGTCATGGTGGTCACCACCAACGAGCGTTGGGGATAGCGTTGCAGCAGGGCCTCGATGAGCGGCACCGCGGCCTGCACCTCGCCCACCGACACCGCGTGCACCCAGAGCGTTTGCTTGAGCGGCGGCGCCGTAAACCAGCCAAAACGCTCCGCCCAGCGCCGCCGGTAATCTGGGTTGGCGCGACCGCGCCATTGCAGGCGCAACAGCACCACGGGCGCCAGCAGGTACAGCAACAACGTGTAAAGCCAGCGACTCATGTCGGCGTTTGCCGAATCCGCTGCTGCCAAATCGCTACCGCCGGTATCCGTGCCGCCAGCCACGCCGCACCGCCACCCGACACCAGACCCAGCGCAGCCCCGGCCAACACCTGACTCGGATAGTGCACCCCCAGATAGATGCGCGACAGGCTGACCAGCACAGCGATCCCGCCCATCACCAGCCCCCAGCGCCAGGAACGCAGGATCACGCCGAGAAAACTGGCGGTGACAAAAAAGTTGAGCGCGTGATTGGAAGGCATACCGTGGGGTTTGGTATTACAGCCTACCTCGAAGGGCGCGGTGACCAGCCGCACGGCGGTGCGAAGATCGGCGCAGGGGCGATATTGCAGGGTGAGGTGTTTGAGTAGATTACCCAGCAGGTCACCGAGCAAAATCGTACCAATCAACAGTAGCCACAAACGCAGCCCCGCCGTGCCGCCACGGCGCAGCAACAGCGCAAGTATGATCAGTAACAGCGGCAGGGAGAACGCCGTCTTTTGCGAGACCCAACTGAACAGGGCATCAAACACGGGCGAGACCCAGCCCTGATTGATAGCCAGCAGCAGACTGCTATCCCAGTTCACCGACGGCCGCCCGGGCCGATATCAATCCTCATCCCCGAGCCCACGAATGCGTTCGATGATGCCGCTGGTGGAATGACCATCGACGAAATTCAACACTTGCACCTCGCCGGCGCACTGGTGGCCGGCAATCTCTTCGGGGGCGTAATCGCCGCCTTTCACCAGGCAGTCGGGAGACACGGCGCAGATCAGGCGTTCGGGGGTATCTTCACTGAAGGCCACCACCCAATCCACCGCGCCCAGCCCAGCGAGCACGGCCATGCGCTGCGCCAGTAGCAGTACCGGACGCTGCGAACCTTTAAGTCGCGCCACCGAGGCATCGTCGTTGACCGCCACGATGAGCCGGTCGCCCAGCCGCGCCGCCTGTTCCAGATAGGCCACGTGACCGGCGTGCAGGATGTCGAAACAGCCGTTAGTCATCACAATACTCTCACCGTGGGCACGGGCATCGGTGACGGCCTGCAACAGGGCGGGCTCATCCAGCACATCGCTGCCATTCTCGTCCGACTGCGCCAGGGCGTGGCGCAGTTCACTCACCGTGGCGGTGGCAGCACCCAGTTTGCCGACCACGATGCCCGCGGCGAGATTGGCCAGGCGGGCGGCGTCCGCCCAATCCAGGCCACTGGCAATCGCCACCGCTATGGTGGCGATCACCGTATCCCCCGCGCCGGTGACATCAAACACGTCACGCGCCTGCGCCGGAATGTGTACCGGGGCGCTACCGCGGCGCAGCAAGCTCATGCCCTTTTCACTGCGAGTGACCAGCAGCGCCTCAATATTGTGCGCCTGCATCAGCGCCTCGGCCTTATTGACCAGCTCATTGTCATCGACACAGGAACCGACCACTGCCTCGAATTCACCCATGTTGGGGGTAATCAGACTCGCGCCGGCATAGGCCTCAAAATCACAACGCTTGGGATCCACCAGCACCGGTTTGCCTGCGGCGCGCGCCGCCTGGATGATCTCCTGAGGTGCAGACAACACGCCCTTGCCATAATCCGACAGCACCCCGGGAAATCACAACCATCCACAGGAACCAGTACAATCGGGTAATTGCTATGCCAATGTTCTGGAATCTAGTTCCAGGTTATGCATCCAAATTTGACACAAAAAGAAACTGGTTTAACATGCGCAAAGAAAGTTTATTGCAGCCATATAACAGGCATTTGATAATGAACAAGCGCTGCATTATCCCGATTAGTTCGTTTTTTGAGAATAAGAAACTCAATGGCAAACCTGTTTATGAAAGTATTAAAATCAACGGCAGGAGTGTTAAGAAGAAAGTTACCTACGAGTTTAAAAATAAAGAAAATAAACTCATGGCTTTGGGAGGGGTTTTTCTTTGTGGAAAAAAGACAAAGAAACAAGATTCACTTGCAGTATCATAACCCTGGATCCCAACGATATTGTTGGAGAAGTCCACGACCGGATGCCGTTTATCCTACCAAAAGAGAATATAAAATTATGGCTTGATGGTGCGCTTACTGACTTACAAACACTTTTTAGATTAGTACAACCATATCCATCGGAGAAATTAACAAGAGTGAATGTGTGGCCAGGGGACGTGCAGACAGGGAGTTTGTTTGATTAGGGTTGCGACGAGTTGGAAGGACTTAACGCTCTGAAAGGTTTTTACATCCACACTTCGCTTTCGTTTCACTGGTGAACTGAGGTGTTTATGTTTGCATTTTAATCGAGAAGAAAGTGGGAATCTATGAAAATGGCAATGTGCAAGACAGGAATAACTTTACTTCTTGTTGTTCTCTCAGCAAACCATGACTCTTT
>CAZXZI010000011.1:0-36954 GCA_964645165.1 uncultured Ectothiorhodospiraceae bacterium | reverse complement strand
CGTAGGCCGGAATCCAGAACTTACAGCGTATATTGTTTTGATCGTAAGATTAAAGGTCAAAAAACTACTTTTTTGAGATCGGATGGAATTTGATAATTGAATGAGTAACAAAGTCTGGGCAACTGGATTATTCGCTTCGCTCACCCTTCGGGCCGCCATTTGGCGTTCAACGCGTTGCGCGCTTATGTTCCGGCCTCGGCTTTGGCGTCCTGCGTCACTCTACCGTCTACATCCATGTAGGCGTGCGCCAGAATGACGGGGTTTATTCTTCACGGGCGCGGGTTGTTTTCGGTTGAAGACGAAGTAATTAAATTTAAAAACTAACTAACAAAAATTTGGAGCACCAATGACTGCGACAATCACAAACATCCACGCCCGCGAGATCATCGATTCCCGCGGCAACCCCACAGTAGAAGTAGATGTGACCCTGGAATCTGGCAAAATGGGTCGCGCCGCGGTGCCCTCCGGCGCCTCCACTGGTTCGCGCGAGGCCATCGAGCTGCGTGACGGCGACAAGTCCCGTTTCGGTGGCAAGGGTGTGTTGAAGGCCGTGGCCAACGTCAACGGCGAGATTCGTGATGCCCTACTGGGTAAAGATGCCAGCGATCAGTCCAGCATCGACCAGATGATGATTGACCTCGACGGTACCGAAAACAAAGACCGACTCGGCGCCAACGCCATCCTCGGCGTGTCCATGGCCGCCGCCAAGGCTGCCGCCACAGAGGTGGGTCTGTCCCTGTTTCGTTACCTGGGCGGCGACAGCGCCACCATCATGCCGGTGCCGATGATGAACATCATTAATGGCGGTTCGCATGCCGACAACAGCGTCGACTTGCAGGAATTTATGATTCAGCCCGTGGGCGCACCGAACATTGCCGAGGCCATTCGCTACGGTGCCGAGGTGTTTCATGCCCTGAAAAAGGTGTTGCACGACCGTGGCCTGAATACCTCGGTAGGTGACGAGGGTGGTTTCGCCCCGGATCTGCCGTCGAACGAGGCTGCCATCGAGGTAATCATCGAGGCCATAGAGGCTGCGGGTTACGTGCCGGGCAAAGACGTGTGCATCGCCATCGACGCCGCGGCTTCCGAGTTTTACAAAGACGGCAAGTACGAGTTGGCTTCCGAAGGCAAGTCGCTCACTGCTGCCGAGTTTGTGGACGTGCTGGCCTCCTGGGTGGACAAGTATCCGATCCTTTCCATCGAAGATGGACTGGACGAAAGCGACTGGGACGGCTGGGCAGTCATGAGTGAAAAGTTGGGTGACAAAATCCAGTTAGTGGGTGATGACCTGTTTGTGACTAATACCAAAATCTTGCAACGCGGCATCGACAATAACATTGCCAACTCCATCCTCATCAAGGTCAACCAGATTGGTACGCTGACAGAAACCTTCGCCGCCATCGACATGGCCAAGGCCGCTGGTTACAGCTCGGTGATATCGCATCGTTCCGGTGAGACTGAAGACACAACGATTGCGGATCTTGCAGTGGCCACCGGCACCGGTCAGATTAAAACGGGTTCGCTGTCGCGCTCCGATCGCATCGCCAAATACAACCAGTTGCTACGCATCGCCGAAGAACTGGGCAACAAAGCAACGTATCCCGGCATGGCCGCCTTTAAATAAGGCAAACAACATCTTATGAAGGCCACTCTTCCGTGAAAACAATCCTGGCCGCTCTCGCCATTCTGTTTGTGCTGCTGCAGTTCAAGCTCTGGTTTGGCGAGGGCAGCATGCAGGATGTCTGGGCATTGGATGCCGCCATTGCCGAGCAGACTGAAAAAAATACTCAACTTAAAGAACGCAACCAAACGCTTTCTGCTGAAGTGGATGATCTCAAGCAAGGGTATGAAGCTGTGGAAGAACGGGCCCGTTATGATTTGGGCATGATCAAACAGGGTGAAACCTTTTATCAGGTAGTTGACTGATTTTGGGTCACCCAACTGGAAATAGCGACTTTTCTGAAAAAATATGGGCAATAGTGCCTGCCGCTGGTGTCGGTGCGCGAATGGCTGCTGGCCACCCCAAGCAATATCTGTCACTGGCGGGGAAAACCGTCATTGAGCAGAGTCTGGATAGCTTGCTCAAACACCCGGCAATCAGTGGCGCGGTAGTCGCCATTTCCAAAGACGATGAGTACTGGGCCGAACTGGGATATCAACACAGCAAACCTTTGTGGACGGCTCCGGGGGGTGATGAACGTTGTGACTCGGTACTCAATGCACTGCAGTGTTTGTTACAGACCGCCGATAGAAATGACTGGGTGCTGGTGCATGATGCAGCACGACCCTGTGTGCGCCAGGAGGATATCACTCAACTCATCGAGTGCTGCAAGCAGCATCCCGTGGGCGGCATTCTCGCCATACCCGTTAAAGACACCATCAAACAGGCCGAAGCCACGGGTGATGCTCATGCCACCACGACTACCATCACGGCGACCATTGACCGTTCCACTTTGTGGCAGGCACAAACTCCGCAAATGTTCCGCTTGGGTGAGTTGCATGATGCCCTCACGCAGGCTCTGGCAGCAGGCATGGCGGTTACCGATGAGGCCTCTGCACTGGAGTGGGCGGGGAAATCTCCTGTGCTGGTTGAAGGTCATGGTGACAATATTAAGATTACCTGCCCGGAAGACCTGCCATTGGCGCAGTTTTTTCTGTCGCAGTAGAGGGGCTCATCTTAGGAGTAAATCTTGTTAAGATAAAAGCAATACAGTTGTTATTTCTGAATGATTCAGAAAATATGACAGACAGAGATACTTCCAATAAGGATAGGATGAATGAGATCCAATAAAAACCTGACCTATTTTTTGCCACTAGGAATCCTGCTGCTACTAACGGGGTGCGCATCAGCGCCTATGGTAACCGATGCTGATGTTGCTATGACCAAAGAAGTTCCGGCGGGTTCTGGCAAGGCTAAAATCTATGTTTATCGAAATGAAATGATGGGCGCAGCAATTTCCATGGCAGTGGCGCTGGATGGAAAAGTTGCCGGAAAATCGGCGTCAAAGACTTATTTCGTGTGGAAGGTTGCTCCCGGCGCACACGAGATTATGTCACAGGGTAAAAAAGATGAAGCTATTACCGTAAATGCCGAAGCCGGAAAATCCTACTTTGTCTGGCAAGAGGTCAAAATGAGTGCTTTCGTTGCAGGGTCTAAATTGCAACTGGTTGACGATGCGACGGGCAAGGCAGGAGTGAAAGAATGCGTGTTGACTACATCTTCTCTTTAAGGCTGGGAAAAATATTGTCGTAACATCGGGCGAGGACTTTTGGTTCTCGCCTTTTTTGTTTTAGGCTAAGGCAATATTGCTCAATTTATGTCGGGAAAATTATATTCAATATCACTGCTGTCCCGTTATCTTGATATGCATTGCGGTTAAACCGGCAGAACATCTAGCGTTTAAATTGGTTAGAGGTTTTAGAGACATGAAAACCAATAATACCTCTTCGCCGGAATGACGAAAAAAGTTAACGGGACAGCCGTGATTCAATATATGAATACAAAGGAGGAAGTATGCGCTGGGTTTTATTACTGTTAACACTGTTTGCTTCACAAAGTTTTGCAGACACATCTCTATGGCGCATCAGCAAAGGATCGCACACCCTCTTCATTGGCGGCACAGTGCACGTGTTGAGCAAAAGCGATTATCCTTTACCTGCGGCATTTGATGTGGCTTATAAGAAATCTTCAAAGCTGGTTTTTGAAACGGATATTGCTGGCAGTCAGGATCCGGCATTTGCCCAGGCCATGATGCAACGCATGATGTTTCCAGATGGGCGTAGTCTGAAAGATGATCTGCGCCCCGATGTCTATCAGCAGTTAGAAATATTCAGTACTGCGCATGGGATGCCGTTGGCGATGCTGGAAAAGATGCGTCCGGCCATGGTGGTGCTGACGCTGACCTTCATGGAACTGCAACGTCTTGGAATGGCGGACACAGGGGTAGATAGTTATTATTTTCAACGTGCCACCACGGATCAAAAGTTGTTGGGCCAGCTGGAAACTAATGAGGAACAGCTGGATTTTATTGCTAATATGGGGAAGGGGCGTGAAAACGATTTTGTGTCGTACAGTCTGCGGGATCTACAAAAAATTAAAAGCGTGATGCTAGATATCAAGTCGGCTTGGCGCAGTGGCGATACCAAGGCTATGGCGGCATTATCGATGGCCTCGATGCGTCGGGACTTCCCCAAGATTTATCAACAGTTACTGGTTGATCGTAACCAAAACTGGCTGCCAAAGATTGAGTCCATGTTGCAGGATCCGGGAGAAGAGCTGATCCTGGTCGGAGCTTTGCATCTGGTGGGCGAAGAGGGTGTTTTGCGATTGTTGCAGGATAAAGGCTATCAAATTGAACAATGGTAGATAGCACTGCGTAAGTTGTTTGTGAATGCGGTGCGCTGATAAATAAAGGACTGAACATGAACAACGAAAAACTGGCTTTGCAATGGCGGCGCACCAAAATTATTGCCACCCTGGGGCCGGCTTCAGATTCTCCAGCAATGATTAATATGCTGCTAGAGGCGGGGGTAAATGTGGTGCGTCTGAATATGTCGCACGGGGATCACGATGGTCATCGTCTGGTGTTCAAACGCGTACGCGCGGCCGCCAAACGCCAGAGGCGTAACATCGCTATTTTAATGGACTTGTGTGGCCCCAAAATTCGCACCGGCGTATTCAGGGACGGTCAGATACTATTGGCGGACGGTCAACAAGTGACGGTGACCTGTCGGAATGTGATGGGTGATGATGGCCTGATTCCTTCTCAATATCGCAACCTGCACAAAGATGTGAAAAAGGGAGAGCGGATTTTACTGGACGACGGCAATCTGGAATTAACTGTGCTGTCGGTGAAACAGACTGAGGTTATTTGCCGAGTGATCCACGGTGGGGTGCTAAAAGATCACAAGGGCATGAATCTGCCGGACTCCAATGTGTCGACACATGCCTTTACCGCCAAAGATAAAAAAGATGCCACCTTGGCAATGGAATTAGGTGCGGATTTTGTCGCCCTGAGTTTTGTGCGCAGTGCAAAGGACATTCAGCGTCTAACACGATTTATGCAGCGTAATGGCACGCCGATTCCGGTGATCAGTAAAATCGAACGTCCCGAAGCGGTGGATAACTTTGACGAAATTCTCGCGGCATCCTACGGGATTATGGTGGCGCGTGGCGACCTGGGTGTTGAGCTTCCCGCCGAACAGGTGCCGATGATTCAGCGCGATTTGATCAAGCGGGCACGGCGTGCCTATGTGCCAGTAATCGTGGCGACGCAAATGCTGGAGTCGATGATCAACCATTCTCGGCCGACTCGTGCAGAGGTGGGTGATGTCGCCAGCGCCGCACATTCCAGCACGGATGCAGTGATGCTCTCGGGTGAAACCGCCAGCGGTCAGTATCCTCTGGAAGCGGTACAGACCATGGTGAAAATTGTGCGTGAGATTGAGCGCCACCAGTGGCGTGACGGCAAGTACGGCAGTCAGGTATTTGCGGATCGACGTAAGACGGATTTTTCCAGTCGCGAGGCCATCGCTCATGCCGCGCTGGAATTAGCGCGGGATTTGAAATTACAGGCGATTATTGTGCCGACCCTATCGGGTACTACGGCACATGTGCTGGCTGCGCATCGCACCACCGCGCCGATGGTGGGCGTGTGCCCACGGGAAGTGGTTTGCCGACGCCTGGCGCTGCACTGGGGGGTTATCCCGGTGCATCTGGTGACACCGGATCATCAGGACTGGCGAGATCTGTGCCGTCGCGTTGCCGCGCAATGCGAGCTCACACGTCCGGGGCATACGGTGTTAGTGGTGTCCGGGTTTAATGCTGACCCGGCATTGAATGAACCCGTATTAAAGATGATGCCGCTTTGAAAGATGCGCGTGCAATTTTAAAGTCTTCAAATAGGGGATTTAAAATCCCACGCCTTTAGGCGGCAATGGTTGCTTTTATTATGCCCCAAAGGGCATAAAAGGGGACAATCGGCCGTATGGCCGATCAATCCGGCTTTTAGCCGTAACCCGAAACCACCGGCTTTAGCTGGTGGAGTATTCACTGGTTCAGCAGGGCTTGCAAATGTGGCCAAACAGTATCGAGTAGTTGCGGTTGCGCCACCGCCTTTGGATGGAGTCCATCATCCTTCATCAGCTCACGCCGGGTAGCCACACCTTCTAAAAAGAAAGGTACGAAGGCGGTTTTATATTGTTGCGCGAGATTGACAAAAACATCTGAAAATTCCTGCGTGTATGCCAGCCCGTAATTCGGTGGCAAACGCATGCCCAATAACAAGACGCGAGCGTTTATTTTTTGCGCGGCAGTGATCATGTGCTGCAGGTTCGAGCGCATGACGAAGAGCGGTAGCCCGCGTAAACCGTCGTTGGCGCCGAGTTCAAGGATGACAATTTCAGGTTGATATTTACGCAGTGCTATCGCTAATCGATTGAGTCCACCGCTGCTGGTCTCACCGCTGATACTGGCATTGATCACCCGGTATGGCAGCTGCTCGGTATTCAGATGCGCTTGCAACAATGCCACCCAGCCTTTCGCTGCTGGGATTCGGTACCCGGCACTCAGGCTATCACCCATGACCAAAATAACTGGTGTGCTTTTTGTTGCGGCATTTGCAATGCCACAGGGTAAACTGAGTCCAATAGCGAAGATTAGCAGAAAAAGCGTGAGGTAAAATAATGAGCGAGAGTTTGTCATGAGAGAGAGTCTGCAGCAGCCTATTCTGCTTGTCGAGGGGTTGGGAAAAGCCGTGGCTAACCGTGGGAAAGGTAACGCCACAGCACAGAATGACGAACTCGTTATTCTGCACGATATTGATCTGTGCATTCAGCGTGGCGAATCGGTGGCGATTGTCGGGCCCTCCGGTTCAGGCAAATCGACTCTGCTGGGTTTGCTGGCGGGACTGGATGTGCCCACACAAGGCAGCATACAGCTCGATGGCAAAGATATTCTGCAACTAGATGAAGACGAACGCGCCGCCTTGCGTGGTGAAAAAATTGGCTTTGTGTTTCAGTCTTTTCAACTGCTGCCATCGTTCACCGCGCTGGAAAATATCATGTTGCCCCTGGAACTACAGGATAACGTTGGCACCTATGCAGATGCACAAAAACAGGCCGAGTATTTGCTGGCAGAGGTGGGTTTGAGTGAACGTGGCCAACACTACCCCAGCCAATTATCCGGTGGTGAGCAGCAGCGTGTGGCCATTGCACGTGCCTTTGTCACTCAACCGTCCCTGTTGTTTGCGGATGAACCCACCGGCAACCTTGATACGCATACCGGGCAGCAGGTTATCGATTTCATGTTTTCACTGAATCGTGAACATGGCACAACGCTGGTGTTGGTGACACATGATCATGCGCTAGCGAGTCGTTGCGCGCGTGTTCTGGAATTGCAGGATGGACAATTTTGCTCGGCATCGACGGCGGGGCAGGCTTAGTCGATGTTCGCTCCACAGGCTCTGCACAATGGAGTGTGGCGATTATCGCTCCGTATGTTGCGCCGGGATTGGCATGCCGGAGAATTGCGTGTCCTGCTTGCTGCCATCATTATTGCTGTTGCCTGTGTTAGCTCGGTGAGTTTTTTTACGGATCGCATTCAGCAAGCGCTTAATTATCAAAGTGGTGAATTATTGGGCGCCGATTTGCGAGTCGTGGCCGATCATCCACTGCCCACATTACTGACCAATGTAGCGGGGCGTGATTTACGCAGCGCAGAAACCCGCTCTTTTCGCAGCATGATTCAGACCAGTGGAAAAGGGGTAGATGGCCTTACGGAGAATAGTAAGAGCACTCCTGGAGTATCCCACTTGGCCGAGATAAAGGCAGCCAGTGCAGGTTACCCCTTGCGTGGCAGCTTAAAAATTGCGCCGACGCTGTTTGCACAAGCTCATGTGACTCGCGACTTGCCGCAGCCGGGTGAGGTATGGGTCAGTCCGCAATTACTACAACAACTGGGCGTTAAGGTTGGCGAACAGTTACGGGTAGGCTATTTGATGTTACGCATTGCTGCAGTGCTGACCTACGAGGCAGACCGAAGCGGCAATATGTTTAGTATCGCGCCGCGGTTGTTAATGAACCTCGGTGATCTGCCCGCGAGTGGTTTGATCCAGGAAGGTAGTCACGTTCACTATCAGTTTTTACTGGCGGGAAAATCAAACGCGGTTAAGGCTTATCGGCAGGAGATCACGCCGAACTTGCAGCGTGGTGAACGCATCGAAGGTGCAAAAGATGCGCGCCCGGAAATACGCGCCGCCATGCAACGGGCACAACAATTTTTAGGCTTGGCAGCAGTGGTGGCGGTGATGCTGGCCTGTGTGGCGATTGCCATGGCGGCACGCCGTTATGCCCAACGGCATTTAGATACCTGCGCTATGCTGCGTTGTTTTGGTGCCAGTCAGCGCCGCATTAATTGGCTCTTTATTTTACAGCTGCTTGCCTTGAGCCTGTTGGCCGGACCGCTGGGCGTGTTGGGTGGGTTTCTGGCGCAGCAGGGACTGGTGAGCTTGTTGGGGCAATTGCTTATCTCCGAGTTGCCCGCACCATCGTGGATGCCGGTGTGGACGGGTTTGTTGGTCGCCGTGGGCGGTGTCCTGGGATTTGCGTTGCCCCCGGTGCTGCAGTTGCGTGATGTGCCTGCATTGCGTGTGTTGCGACGAGTCAATGTGCAATCAGGCATTTCAACACGACTGCGTACTGGGTCAGCCATGGCCTATTTGTTTGGGCTGTTGATGCTTGGCCTGTTGGTGATTTATCAAGCGGGTGAGGCGCAACTGGGTGGGATTTTATTGGCAGGCCTGTTATTGGCGGCATTATTGTTATGGGTCACTTCGCGTTTATTGATTCTGGCACTGAAATATTAC
Organism: uncultured Ectothiorhodospiraceae bacterium; assembly: GCA_964645165.1. GTDB lineage: Bacteria > Pseudomonadota > Gammaproteobacteria > SZUA-152 > SZUA-152 > SZUA-152. The sequence goes on along the minus strand of CAZXZI010000011.1, from coordinate 28,090 downwards.
GTACAGCATTTCCTGAGAAAATCGCCGCTCCTAAAAAATACACCGCTCTTAAAAAATGCAACACCGCGAAAATCTTCTTCGTGGCATTTGGGGCTGGTAAACCTGACTCGCAACCCGCGCGCTTCCACCACGCAGGTGATGGCCTTTGGTGTGGGTTTGATGGTGTTGCTGTTACTGACCATTGTACGTGGGGATCTTTTGCAGGATTGGGCAAAGAGCCTGGCGGTTGATGCGCCTAATCGTTTTGTCATTAACATTCAGCCGCCGCAATTGGCGGCAGTGCAAAAGTTTTTCTCACAACAGGGCATGGCTGATGTTGCCTTGTTACCAATGGTGCGTGGACGATTAACGGCGATCAATGATGTCCTGGTTTCTGGGCAGGACTATTCGAGTCCACGCGCCAAAGGTTTATTGGTGCGGGAATTTAATCTGTCCTGGGCCACACAATTACAGGACGACAACAAAATTGTGCAGGGTCATTGGTGGAGTGGATCCGCAGATCCAGCACATCGTTCCCTGTCGGAGTTTTCGGTAGAAGAAGGTTTGGCAAAGACCCTGGGCATTGTTTTGGGTGACCGACTGACCTATTCAATTGCCGGGGAATCTTTGACGGCCAAGGTGAGCAGTTTGCGCAGTGTGCAATGGGATAGCTTTCATGCCAATTTTTATGTGTTGGCGCCACCGGGGGTATTGGACGGCTATCCGGTAAGTTACATCACCAGTTTTTATCTATCGTCAGACAAATACAAACTGCTGGATGAACTGGTTGGTCAGTTTCCCAATCTGACGGTGATTGATATTGCCGCGATTATGAATCAGGTGCGTTTGATTATTGAACGGGTCTCGCTGGCGGTGGAATTTGTCTTCCTGTTTACCCTGGCGGCGGGCGTGCTGGTGATGACGGCGGCCATTCAATCGACACTGGATGTGCGTTTGCATGAAAATGCGGTGTTACGCGCCCTGGGTGCGCGTCGCCGTCGGCTGTGGCAAAGCCTGGCGGTGGAGTTTTTTTCACTGGGTGCCCTGGCCGGATTGCTGGCGGCCTTTTTTGCCGGTGGACTGGGTTTTGTGGTGGCGCATTATGTGCTGGAGATGGCTTACACGTTTAACCCGTGGTTATGGGTGTTGGGGCTGCTGGTCGGTGGTGTGGGTGTGGGGCTGGCGGGAATCATCGGTACCCGGCAGGTGGTGAACAGCCCGCCGTTGGCGGTGTTGCGCAAGCTATGAGGTTTTGTGCTGAGACTATCGTCGAGAGCTAAGCGGCCGGGAGCCAAGCGCGACCGAATGTTCAGGGTTCGATTTGCTTGTCCAGAGTCTTCTGCCGGTCATTTACCAGGTTTTGCACATTTTTGGCGTCTTCGATGAGCTGCTTGACGCGTTCCGGGTCGGTGATCGGTAGTAATGGCGCAGGGTTTTTGGGGATCGCCCTGGTTTTTTCCGGTACTTCGGGTTTTTTCCCTACTGCAGGCAGGGGTGGCGGTGCCTGGGTGATATTGACGTCGCTGCGGTAGGTTTTCACACTGCTGGCCACACCGGCTGGCGGTGGCTGGTTGCTGAAATGCCAATCACCCGCCATGTCTTGCCATTTGTAGACGGTGGTTTCGCTTTTTTTGCCAAAGGTATCGTTGCCCGGTAGTTTGGGAGCCGATGACCCACGAAACCAGGACTGCACGGTGGCCAGGCCTTTGATAATAGGATTGGCGCTTTTATCGGCGGAGGGATTCAGGTGGGAGAGGGCTGCCGCACCGACAACCACGATCAGAATGACAATCAGCAGGCGCATCATAATCATCATCTTGTGAGTGTCCTTTTCGGTGCCGGCGGGAAAACGTTAAAAGGTGCCGCCGTCCCAGCCCCACATGTGTGGTGGTGCATCGGCGAACTCAATGTAGGTGCGGTTTTTTTCGATATCCAGTTCCTGCGCCATGAGGGTGCACAGACTCTCCGAAAGGTCTTTTGTGGCCGCTTCGGGCAGGCCGATGCTTTTCAGCTCCAGGTAAGCCAGTGGCCCGTCGGTGCCGGCGAATAACATGGTCTGGCCTTGCTGGATGGTGACCATCACATAATTTTCCGGCTTGCCCAATTGCTCGGCCACGGTGGCCGAAGCCTTTTTCATCAGCGCCTGCTGGGCATTTTCATCCAGTGGCTGATTGGTTTGAATCTTGAGATAGGGCATATCGTGTAGAGACCGGGCTAATTTTCTGGGTGTGCGGCGCTGGTCTCGCCCTCTGAGACGACCAGGTCGTTATTGTTGGCCCAGCCCATGATGTACTGGTACATCTCCGGAAACTGCTCCTGCAATTTGGGATCCAGTGCAACGCACTTCACACCGTCGATGGTGAGTGGCTGCAACAAGGGGGAATAGCGGATGCGGTGATCACGACCAAAAGTGGACAGGGCGCCGCTCATACGCTCCGCCCAATCGCTGGGACGAAACTTTCTGCCCGCGTGGGTTTGGCCTTCGATGATTATTTTTTTCACGTTATTGTACGAAGAGTTGTGTGGAGAGTTCTGTGAGGCATTCTGGTGGCTTTGACGTTGATTCTGATGAGGGCTCTGTTGTCCAGCCAGGAATGTCTGTGCTCTTATTGTTGGATGTGCTGATAACACCTGTCATTATACCGCAGAAATTAGCGCAACAGGACAGTAAAGTTTTGAATTAGGGGATAAAAGTTCGACTGGAAAGCCTTTTCACTTGTAGGGAACAGGGACAACCCACAAAATATTCAGCGAAGAGATTTTTGGTGGGTAAATTGGCAGGAACCCCCCTGTATCACTTGACCTGACAGGTGGTTCCCAGTAATTTACTCTGTCCTTCGCGCGGGTACTCTTTTATGATGACCTTGAACGAGTGCTGAGATACTTTTCGCTAAGAGATTTTTGCCAGGAGAACCGCCCGTTTTTACGGGCATTTTTTATCTTGGTATTTTTTATCTTGGTTTTTTCTCTTGGCAAAGCAGGGTTCTAGGCGAATAGTATTTCGGCGAAAACAACAGATCTTGGCATTTTGAAGCATAGGCATAAAGAGAATTTGGACGTGAAACTGAGCGGCGCAGAAATATTGACCCACTTCCTCGCAGACGAGGGAGTTGAATTCCTGTTTGGTTATCCGGGCGGTGCGGTGCTGCACATTTATGATGCCCTGGATCGGCAGGATCGTCTCAAGCATATTTTGGTTCGTCACGAACAGGCCGCCACACATGCCGCCGACGGTTATGCGCGTTCCACCGGCAAGCCCGGCGTGGTGCTGGTGACCTCTGGTCCCGGTGCCACCAATGCGGTGACCGGCATCGCTACCGCTTACATGGATTCCATTCCCATGGTGGTGATCACTGGCCAGGTGCCCACCAGCCTTATCGGCAACGACGCCTTTCAGGAGGTGGACTCGGTGGGGATTACCCGTCCCTGCGTGAAGCACAATTTCCTGGTGAAGAATGTGAAGGATTTGGCGCTGACCTTGAAAAAGGCCTTTTACGTGGCTACCACGGGACGTCCCGGTCCGGTGGTGGTGGATATCCCCAAAGACATTACCGCGGAAAGCACAGATTACGTCTATCCCGAAACTATCGAGATGCGTTCCTACAATCCGGTGGTGAAGGGGCATGCCGGGCAGATTAAAAAGGCCGTGAAGTTGATGGCGGCTGCCAGACGCCCCATGTTTTATACCGGTGGCGGGGTGATTCTCGACAACGCCAGCAAAGAGTTGGCGCAGTTGGCGAAAAAACTCAATGCGCCGGTGACCAATACTTCCATGGGGCTGGGTGGTTTTCCCGCCTCGGACAAACAGTTCGTGGGCATGCTGGGCATGCACGGTACCTACGAAGCCAACATGGCCATCTCTAACTGCGATTTGATGATCGCCATCGGCGCGCGTTTTGATGACCGGGTGACCGGTAACATCGAAAAGTTCGCGCCGCACGCAAAGATTATCCACGTGGACATCGATCCGTCTTCCATTGCCAAAAATGTGAAAGTGGATGTGCCTATCGTTGGTAGTGTGGGCGATGTGATCAAGGCGTTGATGAAAGAAATTACCGCCAGCAAATTCAAGCCAAATAATGCGGCACTGAAAGAATGGTGGCAGCAAATTGAAGAATGGCGCGCAGTGGAATGTCTCAAATACAAAACCGATGGCGGCAAGATTAAACCGCAATTTGCACTGGAAACATTGCACAAAATTACTAAGGGCGATGCCTATGTGACCTCGGATGTGGGTCAGCATCAAATGTGGGCGGCGCAATATTATTCTTTTGACAAGCCACGGCGCTGGATCAACTCTGGCGGACTCGGCACCATGGGTTTTGGTCTGCCCGCAGCCATGGGCGTGCAGCTTGCCTTCCCGAAAGCGCAGGTGGCCTGCGTAACGGGTGAAGGCAGTATTCAAATGAATATTCAGGAACTATCGAGCTGTATGCAACATAATCTGCCCATTAAAATTATTTGTTTAAACAACGGCTTCCTGGGCATGGTGCGTCAGTGGCAGGAGTTCTTTTACGATGAACGTTACTCTCACTCGTATATGGATTCTCTACCGGACTTTGTGAAACTTGCCGAGGCCTACGGTCATGTGGGTATGCAAGTGACAAAGCCTGGTGATGTGGAAGCGGCGATGAAAGAAGCCTTCAAACTGAAAAATCGTTTGGTGTTTCTGGATATTCTCACCGACCCGAAAGAAAACGTTTATCCCATGGTGCCAGCCGGTGCGGGACTGGATGAAATGATCCTTATCTAGGGTTGGACTTTGTGCATAAATTGAAGAGCTGGATATGAGACATATTATTTCTATTTTACTGGAAAACGAGGCGGGCGCTTTGTCGCGGGTTGCCGGTCTGTTTTCTGCGCGTGGTTACAATATTGAATCACTCACGGTTGCGCCAACGGAAGATGTCACCCTGTCACGTATGACTCTGGTGACCCGAGGTTCGGACGAAATTGTTGAGCAGATCACCAAGCAATTGAATAAGTTGGTGGACGTGGTGAAGCTGGTGGATCTCACTGAAGGCCCACATATTGAACGCGAAATGCTGATGATCAAAGTGCGCACCTCAAGCAATGATTCGAGGGAAGAAATTAAACGCCTGGTGGATATTTTCCGTGGGCGTATTATTGATGTCACGGCTACCAGTTACACCATCGAGCTGACGGGTAAAGGCAATAAGCTGGACGCTTTTATCGATTCATTTGAAAAGACCCCAATTCTGGAGACCGTACGTTCAGGAATTTCGGGCATTTCTCGCGGTGCAAAGAATTTACACCTTTAATTTTTTTATAGGCGCACTGCGCGTGAGCGGAGTTACAACGAAAACGAACACACAGAATTAACAGTAGGAGCAAGAAAATAATGAACATTTATTACGACAAAGACTGTGACCTCTCCATCATCAAGGGTAAAAAGGTCTCTATTATTGGTTATGGTTCACAGGGCCATGCTCACGCGAACAATCTGAAAGATTCTGGTGTGGACGTTACCGTTGGTCTGCGCGCTGGTTCAGCATCTGCCGCCAAAGCGGAAGCAGCAGGCCTGCCGGTTAAAGCTGTGCCAGAAGCCGTGGCCAGTGCCGACGTGGTGATGATTTTGACCCCGGACGAGTTTCAGTCACAATTGTATAAAAATGAAATCGAACCTAACTTGCAGCAGGGTGCTACTTTGGCCTTTGCGCACGGTTTTGCAATTCATTACAACCAGGTCGTACCGCGTGCAGATCTGGACGTGATCATGATTGCACCAAAAGCACCGGGCCATACCGTGCGTAATGAATTTAAAAATGGCGGCGGTATTCCGGATCTGATTGCGGTGTACCAAGATGCTTCTGGCAAAGCCAAAGACGTTGCCTTGTCTTATGCCTCGGGTGTGGGTGGTGGTCGTACCGGTATTATTGAAACCACATTCCAGGATGAAACCGAAACCGATTTGTTCGGTGAGCAAGCCGTGTTGTGCGGTGGTGCGGTTGAGTTGGTGAAAGCGGGTTTTGAAACTTTGACCGAAGCCGGTTACGCCCCTGAAATGGCTTACTTCGAATGTTTACACGAATTGAAGTTGATCGTTGATCTAATGTACGAAGGCGGTATCGCCAACATGAATTATTCCATCTCCAATAATGCGGAGTATGGTGAATATGTGACTGGCGACAAAGTGATTAACGATGAAAGTCGTCGTGCCATGCGTGAGGCTTTGGCAAATATTCAGAACGGTGAATATGCCAAGCGCTTTATTTTGGAAGGTCAGTCAAACTACCCTGAGATGACTGCACGTCGTCGTTTGAATGCCGCACATCCTATCGAGGAAACCGGCGCCAAACTTCGTGAAATGATGCCGTGGATCACGGCTAACGCCTTGGTCGACAAGAGCAAAAACTAAGCGTTAATCAAAACAGTTAAGGGGTAAAGCAAAATGCTTTACCCCTTTTTTCTAGATGCCTCTTTTAGATAAATCTTTGGCCCCTTAACGATGCTGTCTTATCGCTACCCATTAATTGCGCGCGAAGGCTGGATGTGGATCGCCGCTATTGCCATCCCAGCTGGAGTCGTGCAGTACTTGTATGGTTTGGCGGCGCTGCCCTTGTGGGCGATTGTATTGTTCTTGTTATTTTTGTTCCGTGACCCTGCGCGCAAAGTGCCTGCCGTTCCTTTGGGTATTGTGAGTCCTGTGGATGGTAGAGTAACGGCGATTGATACGGTGCATGACGCCTATCTTAATCGTCAGGTTCTGAGCATTAGCGTGAAAATGCGGTTCACTAGCGTGTATTCCGCGCACAGCCCCATAGAAGGCAAGGTGTTGGAGCAATGGCTGGATGTACCACGAAAGATTGCGGGTACGGATGAAGAGGTTGCAACTTTCGCGCAATGGATTCAGAGTGATGAAAAGGATGATGTGGTGCTGGTGATTGAAACCAGTTCGCCGATATCTCGACCGCAGTGCTATGCACAAAGTGGCGAACGCATTGGCCAGGGTCAGCGTTGTGGGTTTATTCGCTTTGGTTCGCAGGTTGAGGTGTTGGTGCCGGTGACTTCACGTATTGCGGTGTCGGTGGGTGACCCCGTATTGGCGGGATCGGATATCATCGCTACTTTGGTACATGCAAAGGCAACACCACCGAAACCGGCGCAAGCCGCGGCGGGTTGAAAATCTTGTTACGGGCAAAGATTCGGGCTTCCGTGTCGATAAGCAGACTATGAGCAAAGAAAAAACAGAAAATACCGTTGAGCAGAACGCTGACGATCCTGACGAAAGCGGCGGTGAAGATTTGCCGGAACGTCGTCGTCATCGCGGCATTTATTTGCTGCCCAACCTGTTCACCACGGGCTGCCTGTTCTCGGGCTTTTACGCCATCGTCGCCGCCATGGGTGGGCGTTTTGAAGCAGCGGCGGTCGCCATTTTCGTTGCCATGATTCTTGACGGGCTGGATGGACGGGTGGCACGTCTGACCAACACCCAAACTGCCTTCGGTGCCGAATACGATAGCCTTGCCGATATGGTGTCCTTCGGGCTGGCGCCGGCGTTGGTAGTGTACGTGTGGGCGCTATCTGACTTGGGTAAGTTGGGCTGGTTGGGCGCATTTATTTATACTGCGGGCACTGCGTTGCGTCTGGCGCGATTCAATACGCAAGTGGGCCGTGCAGATAAACGCTATTTCCAGGGCTTGGCGAGTCCAGCCGCCGCGGCAGTGGTCGCGGGCATGGTATGGGTGGGACACGGTTATCACGCCAGTGGCCTGAGTATTTCCATTATCGCTTCGGTGGTCACCGTGTGCGTGGGACTGCTGATGGTGAGTAATGTACGCTATCGCAGCTTCAAAGATCTCGACCTCAAGGGCAAGGTGCCGTTTGTGGCCATTCTCGCCGTTGTGCTGGTATTTGTGCTGATCTCATTGGATCCGCCGCAGGTGTTGCTCGCTGGTTTTGCGGTGTATGCCATTTCCGGCCCGGTGGGAACCTTGATGAGCTTGCGCAAGCGACGGGCGGAACGTCGTGCACAGAGTGAAAGCAATGAAACTGATGATCCGACTTGAGATTGTGCGCATTGGCCGCTATAGTTGCTGAAGATTTGAAATAAATATCATGAATACTTATACGCACAAGACACTTTTAGCTACGACCGCTTCGATGGACTCTTCATTCGAATCAGTGTCTTTGCGTGCTGCTTTTGCTCTATCCCTGCTGCCCCCTTTGCTGCCCTAGGGCAGACAAACTACTCCCACAATTCGAATAGTTTCTTGTGCTGCGTCTCTCACGTAGGCCGTAAGCGCAGACCACATTCCGTGAACATCAGGTGCAATCATCTGCAATGAGCGACTGAAAACTCCCAGCGCCACTGATAAGATGGTTCCACGATATTGGAGCAGAACATGAGTGAGCAATTAATAATTTTTGATACCACCTTGCGTGACGGTGAGCAAAGCCCCGGCGCATCCATGACCCGTGACGAAAAGGTGCGTATTGCCAAGGCCCTGGAGCGCATGCACGTGGATGTAATCGAGGCCGGTTTTCCCATCGCCAGTGAAGGCGATTTTGAATCGGTGAAAGCCGTGGCGGATGTCATTAAAGACAGCACCATTTGTGGTTTGGCGCGCGCGCTGGACAAGGATATCGATCGTGCTGGTGAGGCATTGAAGGGCGCCAACTCTGCGCGCATTCACACCTTTATTGCCACCTCGCCCATTCACATGAAAATGAAATTACGCATGGAGCCGGATGCCGTTGTCGAACAAGCGGTGCGAGCCGTTAAGCGTGCGCGACAGTTCACCGACAATGTGGAGTTTTCTCCCGAGGATGCAGGCCGTTCCGAGCTGGATTTTTTGTGTCGCGTATTGGAAGCGGTGATTGATGCCGGTGCCACTACGGTGAACATTCCTGATACGGTGGGCTACAATCTACCGCATCAGTTTGGCAATCTCATCGGTAATCTCATCGAACGCGTGCCCAATTCGGACAAGGCGGTGTTCTCTGTGCACTGTCATAACGACCTCGGGCTTGCGGTGGCCAATTCCTTAGCCGCTGTTGCGCAGGGTGCGCGCCAGGTGGAATGCACGATTAACGGTTTGGGTGAACGCGCCGGTAACGCCTCATTGGAAGAAGTGGTGATGGCGGTGAGCACACGCGCTGATGTATTTGAGTGCAATGTTGATCATTTGGACCGCACACAAATCGTCCCGTGTTCGCGTTTGGTCTCGAGCATTACCGGTTTCAATGTGCAACCCAACAAGGCCATCGTCGGCGCCAATGCCTTCGCGCACGAATCCGGCATTCATCAGGACGGCGTGCTCAAAAGCCGCGAGACTTACGAAATCATGCGCGCTGAGGATGTGGGCTGGTCCGCCAATCGCATGGTGATGGGCAAGCACTCCGGGCGTAACGCCTTCCGCACCCGCTTGCAGGAGTTGGGCGTGAGTTTTGAAGGTGAAGAAGAACTCAATGCTGCGTTTGTGCGTTTCAAAGAACTTGCGGACAAAAAACACGAAATCTTTGACGATGACTTGTTGGCCTTAGTGACTGAAGCGAGTTTGGAAGCCGAGAATGAACGCGTGAAATTGGTGGCGCTTAAGGTTTGTTCGGAAACCGGTGAAACGCCTAATGCCTCGGTAACACTTAAAATTGATGGCGTGGAAAAAACGGCTTCTGCTTCTGGTGGTGGTCCGGTGGATGCCGCGTTTAAGGCGATTGAAGAAATGGCGAGCAGCGGTACCGTATTGCAATTGTACTCGGTAAATAACATCACCAGTGGCACGGACTCGCAAGGCGAGGTCACCGTTCGCCTGGAACAGGATGGTCGCATCGTCAACGGGCAAGGTGCGGATACCGATATCGTTATTGCGTCGGCCAAAGCTTACATTAATGCTTTGAATCGTGTGTTGGCACCGGTGGAACGGCAGCATCCACAGGTGTGATGATGGCTGGTGATGATGCCAATATAGTAGGGTGGGCAATGCCCACCAATCGGAGCTTGGTCAACAACCTTATCGGTGGGCAATGCCTTCATGCCCCAGAGGTCCACCCTACACAAAACGCGGAATAAACAGTCCGTATCGTAGCGAAACGTAAATGACTACACGACAACAACAAGCAGACTATTTGCAGGCCATGGGCATTCAGGCCTGGGCGTTGCGTGATGCTCCCGTTGAGGAACAGCCCGTCGTTCCTGAGCCGTCGCCCGTGGCGCTCGAACAAGAACCACTACCTGCAGTTAGTGAAAATCACTCTGCTGTCTCAGAGCCACTACCAGTCGTGAGTGATCCGTCACCAATGGGGGAAGAGCCGCCGCTACCCACCGATGATTTTATGCCTAGCCTGGACATGTCGGAAGTCGATCAGCCTTCGGCTCCCGTTCGTGACGTGAGTCATCTGGACTGGCCGGAATTACAAACCGCAGTGTCCACCTGCACGGCTTGTGGGTTGCATACATCCCGCAAGCAAACCGTGTTTGGCGGGGGCGACCATAATGCAGAGTGGATGATTATCGGCGAAGCACCGGGAGCTGATGAAGACCAGCAGGGCCAACCCTTTGTTGGGCCATCGGGTCAGTTACTGAATAACATGCTGCGTGCATTGGGGCTTAAACGTGAACAGGTGTTTGTGACTAATGTTCTTAAATGTCGACCCGCAGATGATCGTGATCCACGACCGGAAGAGATGGCACAGTGCGAAGGTTTTTTGCAGCGACAGGTGGCATTGGTAAAACCAAAAATCATTCTCGCTGTTGGCGGTGTGGCGGCACACAATTTGTTGAAGGTAAAAACGCCGGTTACAAAACTACGTGGCCAGTTGCATCATTACGGTGAAACGCCTTTGGTTGTGACTTATCACCCAGCTTACTTATTGCGTAAACCCAGCGAGAAGGGCAAGAGTTGGACTGACTTGAAATTTGCGGCTGCCGTTGTGAAGGGCGAACAGCCGTGAGCGGGAAACAGCCATGAGCGCCATCGTAAAAACGCCAGAACTGTGGGTGCGCCCCATGTCCGCGCGTGACCTCGAACAGGTCATGCGTATCGAGCTAGCCATGTACCCTTTCCCATGGACGCAACGTATATTTGAAGACTGCCTGCGTGTGGGTTATCGCTGTCACGTAGGTGAAGTTGAAGGAAACTTTGCCGGTTACGGCGTGATGTCCACCGGAGCCAATGAAGCGCACATTCTGAACCTGTGTGTGTCTGAGGAATTTCAGCGACGCGGGCTAGCGCGCGAAATGTTAAGCCATTTGCTGGATGAAGCCGATCAACTGGAAGTACGCGATGTGTTTTTGGAAGTGCGGCCGTCCAACGTAGGCGCGGTTTTTCTGTACGAGCAAATGGGGTTTAACCAGGTGGGGTTGCGCAAGGATTATTATCCTACGAAGGACGGGCGTGAAGATGCGGTTATTTATGCGGCTAGTTTGCGGCTGTAGTTGGCCACGGTGTTATTAACGCAAAGGGCACAAAAATGCAGAATGTTCAGAGTTATTTTAAGGAAAGTATGAGTAAGCCGTCATTCCGGCCTTCGCCGGAATGACGGAAAAAATGAATCGGTAGCGCTTTAACTGATTTCCACGACCACATTCCGTGTTAATCACACGAAATTTCCCCGAGTGCGCTTTACCTACTTTTACCAAAAACGTTAACCACAAACGTTAGCCACAAATTTCACCTCAGGCGCAGCCCACAGTAGAATAATCCCCCATGCCTAACACACCGCCACCCGCCATCTTCCTCATGGGCCCCACGGCCACGGGCAAAACCGACCTGGCCATCGATCTGTGCAAGGAACTCCCCTGCGACATCATCAGCGTGGATTCGGTGATGGTCTATCGCGGCCTGGACATCGGCTCGGCTAAGCCGGATGCGGAGACCTTGGCAGAAGCGCCGCATCGCCTCATCGACATCTGTGACCCGGCCGAACCGTTTTCTGCGGCGCAGTTTCGTCAGCGGGCCATTGAAGAAATCAATGAAATTCAGTCCCGCGGACGGATTCCATTACTGGTGGGCGGCACCATGTTGTATTTCCGCGCGCTGGAAAAAGGTCTGTCGGCGTTGCCGTCGTCCGATCCGGCGGTGCGCGCGCAACTGGAGGCCGAGTTGGAGGCGTACGGACTGGCGCAGTTGCACAAACGACTGGGTGAGATCGACCCCGAGGCTGCGGCGCGTATTCATGTTAACGATCCGCAACGAACTTTGCGTGCATTGGAGGTGTTCGAGCTGAGCGGCGAGCCGATGAGCAGTTTGCTCGCGAAGGAGATCAAAAATGATCTGCCCTGCCGCCCAGTGAAAATCGTGCTCACCCCGGCAACGCGTGCACTACTGCATAGTCGTATCCAGCAGCGATTTCAGATCATGCTGGAGCAGGGTTTTGTGGCCGAGGTGGAAGGTCTGCGTCAACGTGGCGACTTGCACGCGGAACTGCCTGCGATACGCGCAGTGGGCTATCGCCAGGTGTGGGAGCATTTCGAAGGCCAGTGGCGTTACGATGAAATGATCGAGCGGGGCATCATCGCCACCCGTCAGCTGGCCAAACGCCAGCTTACCTGGCTGAAACACCAGCCGGAGGAATCAGCCTTCACACTCCGGTTTGATGAAAAGCCAGGGCAAATTCTGGCTCAGGTCTTGAAATATCTTGCCGCTAGTGCCATATGAGTAACTCAGGGCGGATGTTGCCGAGTTTGGGTAACACCGTGATTTAGCAAAAAACGGGTTAACTAATTGTTTGTTAACATTTTTTGCGGCCGAGTGTTTGGCTTTTTCCCTGCGTTGTCCGAGGTGGCCAGTGTCGAAAACAGCAGAAATGACGCGCTGAGCTCCAATAATTCTAATAAGGATGCATAAAAAAGGAGAATCAACATGTCAAAAGGGCAATCACTACAAGACCCTTTCTTGAACGCACTACGGAAGGAACGTGTACCGGTCTCAATTTTTCTGGTTAATGGCATTAAATTGCAGGGACAGATCGATTCGTTTGACCAGTTTGTGGTGCTGCTGAAGAACAGCGTCAACCAAATGGTTTACAAGCATGCCATCTCCACGGTTGTGCCAGCGCGCAACGTGAAAATACCGGTGGCAGGAGAAGGTGGTCAAGATTCACACAATACATGATGTAGCCGTTGCTGTAGTTAACACGGGGAGGGGCGCGTTTGTTTGAGCGTCCCGGTACCCTGGAAGATGCCTCGGGTCAGCGCGACCCTTCAAGAGAACGTGCCATCCTGGTGCACGTGGACTTTTCGCACAGCATCTCCCCTCAAGCAGTCTCTTCACGCATAGACGATGATGCCCTGGCTGAGTTTCGCGAGCTGGCGGTATCTGCGGGCGCGGATCCTGTGGACGTGGTCACTGGCACGCGGCGTAAACCCGATGCGAAGTATTTTATCGGCACCGGCAAGGTGGAAGAGGTGCAGGCGCTGATCGAACGCGAGGAGGCTGAGTTGGTGCTAGTGGATGCACCGCTGGCGCCCTCGCAGGAACGCAATCTGGAACGCATGCTCAAATGTCGGGTGCTCGATCGCACCGGGTTGATTCTGGATATCTTTGCCCAGCGTGCTACCTCACATGAAGGACGCTTGCAGGTGGAGCTGGCGCAGCTCAAGCATTTGTCGACGCGGTTGGTGCGCGGCTGGACTCACCTGGAACGGCAAAAAGGCGGCATCGGTCTGCGGGGGCCGGGTGAAACGCAGTTGGAAACCGATCGACGGTTGCTGAGTGCGCGCATCAAGCAGCTCAACAAGCGGCTAGACAAGGTACAGAATCAACGCGATCAGAGTCGTCGTTCCCGGCAAAAAGCAGAGGTACCCACAGTATCGCTAGTGGGTTACACCAATGCGGGCAAGTCCACGCTGTTTAATCGACTGACTGAATCTGGGGTCTACGCCGCTGATCAATTATTCGCCACTTTGGATCCGACGCTACGGCGTTTGGAGTTGCCTGACACTGGGCCGATTATTCTTGCCGACACCGTGGGCTTTATTCGCCATTTGCCGCATGATTTGGTGGCGGCTTTCCGTTCCACGTTGGAAGAAACCCGGCAGGCGGATCTGCTGCTGCACGTCATTGATGCCAGCAATGAAAATTATTCGGAACAAATCGCGCAAGTGAATGCCGTACTCAAGGAGATTGGCGCGGACAAGGTGCCGCAGGTCGAAGTGTTTAACAAAGTGGATCTACTGACGGATTCCCCCGCACGAGTGGATCCCGGTGAAGACGGCCAGGTACGTCGTGCCTGGTGTTCTGCACAAACGGGAGAAGGCCTGGATTTGCTGCAGGAGGCGTTGAATCAACGTTTCAGCGCCGACCAGTTGCATGAATGGATCCGCGTGCCCGCTGCTAATGGTAAACTACGCGCCAAGCTATTTAATCTTGGCAAAGTCCTCAAGGAACAGGTGGAAGAAAATGGTGACTTGTTGCTGGAAGTCGAGCTGGCGCGGCGGGATTTTGAAAGTCTGCAAAAGACAGAAGGTGTACAGGCAATGACGGCGGGTACGGTTTCCTGATGCCTGTGATATAAACGGTTGCAGCTGGGTACCTAAACCCCCTAGAATCCACCTTCTGTGTCGGCGCAAAGCGCTTGGCTAACCCAATAATTATTTCAACAGAATTTTCACATTAAGTTTTCACAAACAGTTATTACAAATGGAGCGCAATAATGGCCTGGAATGAACCTGGCGGTTCAGGGAACAAAGATCCCTGGGGCGGGAATAAAAATAACGAGCAGGGTCCGCCTGATCTCGATGAAGTGGTGAAAAAACTACAGGAGAAATTTGGTGCGCTGTTTGGCGGGGGTGGGCCGCGTAGTAGCGGTGGCCCAGGCTCCGGCAAGGCAGGTTCTATTGGTGTTGGTTTGGTCGCCGCCATAGCGCTTGCGGTGTGGGCGGTATCCGGCGTGTATATCGTTGAAGAAGGAACGCGTGGCGTAGTGCTGCAATTTGGTAAATACCACACGACGACTCAACCGGGACCGCATTGGTATCCGCGGGGCATTCAAACGGTGGAAACGGTGGACATCGCCAACATCCGCGGCATCAGCATTGGTTTCCGCGGTGGCAGCAGCAGCCGGCAAACGAACAGTAGCGTGGGACGTGAATCGTTGATGCTGACTCAGGATGAAAACATCGTCGATATTAAACTGGCGGTGCAATACAAGGTTAAAAGCGCCAGCGATTATTTGTTTAATGTCAAAGACCCAGAAACCACCTTGCGCCAGATTATTGAAAGTGCAATACGCGAAACCATTGGCAGAAACAACATGGACTTTATTCTGAAAGAAGGCCGTGCCGATGTGACAGAGGAGACGCGCAAACAGGTGCAGGAAATTCTGGATCGTTATAAAGCCGGTCTGCAAGTCACTACGGTTAACCTGCAAGATGCACAACCTCCCGAACAGGTGCAGGACGCCTTTGCCGATGCGGTGAAGGCGCAGGGTGATCAGGCGCGTGTGATCAATGAGGCTGAGGCCTATTCCAACGATATTATTCCTCGTGCACGGGGTAAGGCAGCGCGTAAGTTGGCGGAAGCCAGTGCGTATAAAGAACAGGTCATTGCTGAGGCGACTGGTGAGGCATCGCGCTTTACTCAAGTGCTGAAAGAATACAAAAAGGCGCCCAAGGTCACGCGCAAACGTCTGTATCTTGAAGCGGTAGAGTCTGTGCTAAGCAAGAGTAGTAAGGTGCTGGTGGATGTCAAAGGCGGCGGTAATATATTGTACCTGCCGCTGGATAAAATGATGTCCGGTGGAGCCAACGGCTCTTCGGGTGCGCGACGCGTTCTCGAAGGTGCATCATCATCGGGAGCCGCTATAAAACCACGATTGCGCGATGATGTGCGCACGACTAGCAGTAGAGGAGCACGCTAATGGGACAGGCTAAAGGTTTGATTGGCATCTTCCTGGCGATTGCCGTTGTTATTGCATCGTTTTCGTTTTTTACCGTGACTGAGCGTGAAAAGGCGATTCTTTTCCGTTTGGGTGAAATCGTGAAAACTGATTTTACACCAGGACTGCATTGGAAGACCCCGTTTGTAAATAACGTGCGCAAGTTTGATGCGCGTATTCAAACGCTGGATGCGGAGCCGGAACGTTACCTCACGGGTGAAAAGAAAAACCTCATCGTGGATTCGTTCGTGAAATGGCGCATCAAGGATGTGTCCAACTATTTTACTTCCATGGGTGGTGATGCGGTGCGCGCCAATTTGCGCCTATCACAAATCATTAAAGATGGTCTGCGTGGTGAGTTTGCCAAACGTACGATCACGGAAGCGGTATCGGGTGAACGTTTGCAGATTATGCAATTGATTACCGAGCAGGCCAATCAGCAGGCCCAACAGTTTGGTATCGAGATTGTTGACGTGCGCATTAAACGTATCGATTTCCCGCCGGAGATCAGCGATTCCGTTTATCGTCGTATGCGTGCTGAACGTGTGCGTGTGGCAAAAGACCTGCGTTCACGCGGCGCTGAATCCGCTGAAAAGATTCGTGCAGAAGCAGATCGTCAACGCACAGTTATTATTGCCGACGCGTTTCGTGATGCAGAAGTAATACGCGGTGAAGGTGATGCCTCGGCGACAGAAATTTACGCCAAGGCCTACGGTAAAGATGTGGAGTTTTATTCCCTGTATCGTAGTTTGAATGCTTACAAAAGAACCTTTGCCAGCAAAGATGATGTGTTAGTGATTGAGCCAAACACAGAATTCTTTAAGTACTTTAAATAGCCGCAAACAACCGTAGGGTGTACCCAAGGGGCAGTGCTTTTATGCCCCGTGGGTACACCCTACCAACAAATAGAGACTGGAATGTGGGATGAATTACTGAGCGCCATGGCGCTGGTGCTGGTAATTGAAGGTTTGTTCCCATTTATCAGCCCCGCAGGTTTTCGCAAAAAGATTCTGGCGATGACCGAAGCGGATGACGGACAAATACGGGTTGCCAGTCTTGCCAGTATGCTCATTGGGCTGGTGTTTCTGTATTTTATTCGCCATTAAACGATTTGCTTTGTTTCTAACATTACTAATAATCTACGAGCCAACTTAACTACACAGTACGTCACCATGAATAACGAACGTTGGCTTCTGCCTGAAGGAATTGAAGAATTGTTGCCAGCCCAGGCGCAACGCCTGGAGCGGTTGCGCCGTGCTGTACTGGATTTGTTTGGCTGCTGGGGTTACGAACTGGTGATGCCGCCGCTGGTGGAGTATCTGGATTCACTGCTCACCGGTACCGGTAATGACCTCGATCTGCAAACTTTCAAACTGACTGATCAGCTTACTGGTCGCACCATGGGTGTGCGTGCCGATATTACGCCGCAAGTAGCTCGTATTGATGCGCATCGTTTAAGTGACCGCAAAACGCCTGTACGTTTGTGTTACCAAGGCACCGTGTTGCACACCCGTGGCGATGGCCTCGGCGGCCCGCGAAGTTTTACACAAATTGGTGCTGAGCTTTACGGTCATAATGGCGTGGAAAGCGATGCGGAAATGGTCAACTTAATGTTAGACACGTTGACGCTCGCTGGTGTTGATTCGGTTTATGTGGATTTGGGGCACGTTGGTATTTTTCGTGCGCTCACACAGGCGGCAGAATTAAATGCGGAGCAAGAAGGCCAGTTATTCGACGCGCTACAACGCAAGGCTGTTCCCGAGCTTAAACAGCTGCTGGAAGTCTTTGCGGTGGACGCAAAAACACGACAGGCCTTCGAAGATCTGGTTTGGTTGAATGGTGGTATCGATGTGCTGGACAAAGCGCGTACGGCACTGAAAGGCAATGCTGCGGCACTGCAGGCATTAAATGAAGTGGTGCAGGTGGCTCAACGCGTCAATCAACAACAACCGAATTTGCAATTACATTTTGATTTGGCTGAGTTGCGTGGTTTTCATTATCACACCGGCGTAGTGTTTGCGGCTTATCAGGCCGGGCAGGGGCGCGCCATTGCCCAGGGTGGGCGTTACGATGACATTGGTGAAGTGTTTGGCCGCGCACGCCCAGCCACGGGGTTTAGTGCAGACTTGCGTGCGTTGGCAATACTGGGAAAAGACACAAGGCCCGCAAAAGAAACTGTTTTTGCGCCAGCAGACGATAGCCCCGCGCTCATTGAAAAAATCCGTGAGCTTCGCGCAATGGGTCAACAAGTGATTTGTGAATTACCGGGGCAAGATGGCGATGCGGCTGCGGCCGGATGTCAGCAAATATTAGTGATACAAGATGGTCAATGGTCCGTGCGCACAGTTTCGTAAATATTTCTAATTTTATTGTTAATCGTACAAACGATTTAATGGATAACATCATGGGTAACTTTTTATGGGCAAGAATGTAGTAGTCATCGGTACACAGTGGGGCGACGAGGGTAAAGGTAAAGTCGTCGATTTGCTCACGGATCAGGCACAAGCCGTGGTGCGTTTTCAGGGCGGCCACAATGCGGGACATACCTTGGTAATCGACGGAGAAAAAACTGTTTTGCATCTGATCCCTTCCGGTGTGCTGCGTGAAAACGTCGTCTGTATGATCGGTAATGGCGTGGTGGTATCCCCCATTGCCTTGCTGGAAGAAATTGACATGCTGGAAACGCGCGGCATCCCTGCCAGCGAGCGTTTGCGCATTAGCGAAGCCTGCCCATTGATTCTGCCGTATCATATTGCTTTGGATAACGCGCGCGAAGTGGCGCGAGGCAAAGCGAAAATAGGTACGACTGGGCGTGGCATCGGCCCGGCCTACGAAGATAAAGTTTCGCGTCGTGGTTTACGCTTGGGTGACTTGTTTCACCGCAAACGTTTTGCCGCCAAGCTGGGTGAAGTGCTGGATTACCACAATTTCGTCCTGCAACATTATTACAAAGCTGAACCGGTGGATTTCCAAAAAGTGCTGGATGAAACGCTGGCCATGGGTGAACGCATTAAACCCATGGTCGCTGATATTCCTGAGCTGCTGCACGATATTCAGCAGAAGGACGGCAGTATTTTATTCGAGGGCGCGCAAGGTGCATTGCTGGACATCGATCACGGCACCTATCCTTACGTAACGTCTTCCAATACCACTGCGGGTGGTGCGGCGACCGGCAGCGGCGTGGGCCCGGCCAGCTTCGACCATATCGTAGGTATCACCAAGGCCTACACCACACGCGTGGGGTCTGGCCCGTTTCCTACCGAACTTTATGACGGTGAAGGCCTGCTCGACAGTGTTGGCGAACATTTAGCAAAACAAGGTCACGAATTTGGTTCCACCACCGGACGTCCGCGCCGTTGCGGTTGGTTTGATGCGGTGGCGCTACGTCGTTCCAATCAGATCAACAGCACCACCGGCCTGTGCATCACCAAGCTGGATGTATTGGATGGTTTGGACACGATTCGCATCTGCGTAGGTTACACCATTAACGGCGAAGAACGTCGCACCCCCCCGGTGGGTGCAGAGGCTTTTGCCGATTGTCAGCCGGTGTACATCGATATGCCGGGTTGGTCCGAGTCCACCGTGGGCGTGAAAAACTACGATGAGCTGCCAGACAATGCCAAGGCCTACCTCAAGCGTATCGAAGAAGTCACAGAGACGCCCATTGATATCATCTCCACCGGACCTGATCGACTAGAAACGATGATTTTACGGCACCCGTTCAACTAAGCGCAGCGCACATGTGGTTCTAAGCGTGCATTGGTATCGTTCTGTAGGCACAGCCCGCTGAAGGTTGAGCTGCAGGCGAATCAGCCTCCACGAGGAAGGCTGCTGTGAAAAAGTAGAAAACATTGTTAAGGATTATCAAAGAATGGTGCCCAGGAGAGGACTTGACCGCCCCAAGGCGGGTCGAACTTGATTCGACCACCTCCACGCCCGTGGAGATTGATACCCCAAGACTGTCGGATAACTAGGAACTTGCTTACTTAGAATGGTGCCCAGGAGAGGACTTGAACCTCCACGGGGTTTCCCCCACTAGCACCTGAAGCTAGCGTGTCTACCAATTTCACCACCTGGGCCTTATGCAAATAAGGGTTGCCGTCTTACGGGGCGAACGCCCCAGATGCAACAGGGCGGCAACTCTACCGACCGACAGGTTTTTTGTCAATTCTCCGCCGCCTGTACGCGGTTTTTAGCCCGCAAAACGCGTATACTCCCCCGCACACAACCGCGAGCCCGTTCACGGCCGCCTTTCATTAGAAATTTCAAAGAAAGAATACATGTCCAAAAAACGTAGCAAACCACCCCGCGATCCTCACGCTGAGCGCGAAGCCCGTAAATACGAAAACCCCATTGCCAGCCGCGAGCTAATCCTCGAGACCCTGACTGAAGCCAATGAGCCCATGACCTGGGAGCAGGTGGCTGAGGTGCTGGATCTCACTAAGGATGAGCAAACCATCGCGCTGACGCGCCGTCTACGCGCTATGGAACGAGACGGCCAGGTGGTGCGCAATCGTCGTAATGCCTACGGGCCGCTGGAAAAGATGGATCTGGTGCGTGGTCGCATTCAGGCTCACCCCGACGGTTTTGGCTTTCTGATTCCCGACGACGGTACTGACGATCTGTTCATGTCGGCGCGAGAGATGCGCGCGCTGATGCATCGCGACCGCGTGGTGGCGCATGTTACCGGTATTGATCGTCGCGGCCGCCGCGAAGGCTCGGTAGTGGAAGTGCTGGAGCGCAACACGCACCAGGTGGTGGGGCGATTCCAGCTCGACGGCGGCATGGCCATCGTGATCCCCGACAACAAACGCATCGTGCACGACATTACTGTGCTGCCAGAAAATATTGGTGAGGCAAAGCACGAACAGATTGTGTTGGTGGAACTGGTGCAACAGCCCAGCCGCCACCGTCAGCCCATGGGGCGTGTGATCGAAACCCTGGGCGATCACATGGCGCCCGGTATGGAAATTGATATTGCGCTGCGTTCCCACGAGCTGCCGCATGTGTGGCTGGAGGCGGTAGACGACGAGATTGCCTCGCTCAAACCCGAAGTGCCGGATTCCGCGAAAAAAGGCCGCGAAGATATTCGCGACCTGCCGCTGGTGA
Source organism: uncultured Ectothiorhodospiraceae bacterium (assembly GCA_964645165.1). GTDB lineage: Bacteria > Pseudomonadota > Gammaproteobacteria > SZUA-152 > SZUA-152 > SZUA-152. The sequence goes on along the minus strand of CAZXZI010000011.1, from coordinate 7,162 downwards.
CCATCGACGGTGCCGACGCCCGAGATTTTGATGACGCCGTGTACTGTGAACCTCACGGTAAAGGCGGCAAGGAATGGCGCCTGCTAGTGGCCATCGCCGACGTGTCGCATTATGTTGCAGTCGATTCAGCGCTGGACAAAGAAGCCATCGTGCGCGGCAACTCCGTGTACTTCCCCGGCCGGGTGATCCCCATGTTGCCGGAAGTGCTGTCTAACGGCCTGTGCTCCATCAATCCGAAAGTTAATCGTCTGTGCATGGTGTGCGAGATGATCGTCAGCAGCACCGGCAAGGTGAAGAGTCATCGTTTCTTCGAGGGAATGATGCGCTCACACGCGCGACTGACTTACGACCAAGTCGCTGCCATGCTCGATGGGGACAAAACCCTGCGCAAGGAATACGCCGCACAACTGCCGCATCTGGAAAATCTGCACAAGCTGTATCGCGTGTTTGATCGTTGCCGCAAGCGTCGTGGCGCCATTGAGTTTGAAACTACCGAAACCACCATCGTCTTTGGTGAAGGCAAAAAGATTGAACGCATCGTGCCATTGCAACGTAATGATGCGCACAAGATGATTGAGGAATGCATGATCGCCGCCAACGTGGAGGCGGCCAAGTTTCTCGCTGCCAACGAGATGCCCACGCTGTATCGTATTCATGAGCCACCCAAGGAAGAGAAGCTCACCGATCTGCGCGCGTTTCTTGCCGAACTGGGATTGAACCTGCCCGGTGGTGATGTGCCCGAGGCGCAAAACTATTCCAAACTGCTGGCCGAGGTGCGTGAGCGCCCTGATGCACATTTGATCCAAACCGTAATGCTGCGTAGTCTCAAACAGGCCGTGTACAGCCCCGAAAATAAGGGCCACTTTGGCTTGTCATTAAACGAGTATGCGCACTTTACCTCACCCATTCGTCGTTATCCTGATTTGCTGGTGCATCGCGCCATTCGTCACACCCTGCGTTCCGGCGCTGCCAAACAGGCCTCCGGTGCATCGCGCGTGACCCGCGTGCTGAAAAAGCTAACAGGCAGCAGCGCAGCGAAAACCTTTCACTACACCCACACCGACATGCAAAGCCTGGGAGAGAATTGCTCGATGACTGAGCGCCGTGCCGATGAGGCCACCCGTGACGTCACCGACTGGCTCAAGTGTGAGTACATGATGGACAAGGTGGGCGAGGACTTCGACGGCATCGTTACCTCCGTACTGGGCTTTGGCCTGTTCGTGGAATTGACGAACATCTATGTCGAAGGGCTGGTGCACATCACCTCGCTGCGCAACGACTACTACCATTTCGACGCCGCCAAACACACGCTCTCCGGCGAGCACAGCCATAAAGTTTTCCAGCTTGGTGGCAAGGTGCGGGTGAAAGTGGCACGGGTGGATCTGGACGATAAAAAGATCGACTTTGAAATGCTGGATGACGAAGGGGAACCCCTGCCCAGTGACCGCCCCGCTCGAGGTGGCAAGAAGGGTGCCAAAAAAGGTGCGAGAAAGAGCCGCAAAAAGTCAGCGGATAAGCCTGTGGAAAACAGCGTCAAAAAGAAGGTCAGCAAGAAAAAGTCAGCCAAGAAAAAGTCACCGAAAAAGAAGGCTGACAGTAATTCAGCAGCGTCGGATAACGACAACCAACAAGGTACCGTGAAGAAAAAACGTCGCCGTCGGCGCAAGCCTAAACCCAAGGCTGACTGAGCGTGAGCGACTATCTTTACGGGCTGCACGCCGTACAGACCTCGCTGGAACGCTCGCCCGACGATGTGCTGGAGTTGTGGGTGGATGCCAAACGCCACGACCAACGTATCAGCAGCATCCTGCAATTGGCCAAGGCCGCTGGCATCACCGTGCATTCGGTGGACAAACGCGAGCTGGAAAGCCGGGCGCCCAACGGTCGGCATCAAGGTGTCGTGGCCAGTGCTGCGCCGCCGCGAGTGTATTCAGAGGCCGAGCTGGGTGCCTTGCTGGACAAACTCGATGAGCCCCCTTTCCTGCTGATTCTCGACGGCGTCACCGATCCCCACAACCTCGGTGCCTGCTTGCGTAGCGCCGATGCCGCTGGCGTGCAGGCGGTGATCGCACCCAAAGACCGTGCTGCTTCGTTAACGCCTACCGTTATCAAAGTGGCCAGCGGCGCCGCGCAAACCGTGTCCTTTGTGCAGGTCACCAATCTCGCCCGTTGTTTGCGTGACCTCAAAGAACGTGGCATCTGGCTGGTGGGCTTGGATGGTTACGCGGATCAAACCGTGTACGACACCGACCTCAAAGGCCCGCTAGCCATTGTGATGGGCGCGGAGGGGCAGGGCCTGCGCCGGCTCTCCAAAGAACACTGCGATTATTTGGTGAATATCCCCATGGCCGGCACAGTGGAAAGCCTCAATGTTTCCGTGGCCACCGGTGTGTGTCTGTTTGAGGCACTGCGTCAGCGCAACAAAGATCGCGATTGATTTACTTCCTGGCCACTGAGCGCTATTAATGAATTAGCGACCCCAGAATTTTTTGCCAGTGCTCGTAAATTAGGAAATGCCCACCACCTTTAATGCGGTGAAAACATTTATTGGCTATGGCATCGATGACCGGCTGAATGCGGCTGATGGGGGAGTGCTGATCCTCTGTGCCATGCCAGAAATTCACTGTTGTCTGTATCCCATCCACCGCAAACGGCCAGGGTTGAGCAGACAATAAAATATCGTTAACAAAACCGACGTGGCAGTCCTTGCTGCCGGTCAACAGGCACTGCTCGATGTGCCCCTGTAATAATGTGTGATGGAATACGGCCTGGTCTGCCGCGCAGGATGGAATGTTGGCAAGAAATTTCCCCGGATTTTTACAGGCGTTGCTGATGGCGATTTCGGTAATCATTTGCGCGGCGGAGGGCAAGTATTTGGAGAAGGCGATGAGCAACTTGAGGCTGGCAGGCACGCCGGTGAAATCGGCAAACGAGCGGAATGGGGGTGTTGTACTGACCATCGCCAGACTGCGCAGACGTGCTGGAGACTGGTAGGCAAAGGCGCTACCGTAAATTGCTCCCACGGAAAGTCCCACGATGGAGCATTGTGGGATATCAAGGTGGTCTAGCAGTTGCAAAAGGTCATCCGCGAAATCCAGATAACCGCAGCCGGGTGCAGGATCAGAAAGTCCATAGCCGGGTCGGTCCGGGATGATCAGTCTCACCCCCAGGCCACTTGTCAAACCATCATCGGGCAGGCGTTCATAACGGCAACCGAGCACACCGTGGATGTGAACCACGGGCAGGCCCTGTGGGTCACCGTATTCCGCGTATTGCAGACGACGGCCGTCACCCAATATAAGGTGTCCTTCGCCGTTGATGTGCGTGTGCCATTTTGTCTCGGCCTTCAATCGGCCCTCTTCAGAAACCACATCCACTGGCTCGAACACCGCGGGGCTGGTGAATATGCGCTTGATCAGCTCGGCCTGCCGACTGACACCGACCTTGGTAAATATCGACTTGAGTTGCACCTTGGCGGTGTTCTTGCTGATGTAACTCTGCTCCGCGGCCTGGCTCAAACTCTCACCGCTGGCCAGCAGAGAGGTCAGGCGCGCCTCGGCTTGGGTCAGGCCGAACAAGGTTTGCAAGGCGGACATCGACACATGTTGCCGCAGCGAGGCAGAACCGATAAAAATCGCCGCACAATTTTCGGCTTGCTGGTCGTAGGGAATATTGGGATAGGGGTCTGGTGTGATCAATAGCGCGAAAGACGCGCCATCCTCTCCATTAATTTTGATGGACGAAACGTGTTCACCAGCGGCATCCAGGGGTGTATTCGCGGCCTTGCTAATCATCTCCTTGAGTTGCTGATTCTGATCCTTTGCTGTCGAGCAAAGAGCATCATTTTCCAGGTACAGCATATTGCTGTCGGCGATAGTGTCCAGCGCATGCTGGTTAGCCGAAATGAGTTTTCCCCGTGCATTGACCAGCAAAACCCCAAAGGGAAATTGCTCAATGATGGCCTGCGCCTGACCGCGTGAATGGTCGGCATCATTGTATTCCCGTTTGAGTTTGAGGGCTCGGTACAAATGCGGCAACAGAATGGCTAAGCGCTGAGCTTCGCCTTTGCTCAGTTGATCTGAGAAAAGCCGGATTTGCTGCAAATCGGCCTCGGCAAGAGTGCTTGTTTGCAGGCGGTCGGATCGCCGGTCATTAAAAAGCTGTGAAATTCCTTCCAGCAAATCCGGCCAAAAGTACGGATCAAATGCCGCCTCATAGACAATTCCGATGAGTTCGGAATCAACAGTATTTTTGCTGGATTGTCGTCTGTCATCCACTGGCATAGCGCCATCCTTGGGAATGCGGGTTAATTTAACCCGTTTGGGTTATTCCCCATGAATACCATGGTCGTTAGCATTAGCTTGAATGTTAAGGGGTAATTTTGCCGTTGGCAAAGGATCCACGCGTAAAGAGTTGAAAAGCGCGTAATCTGGGGAAATTATGGTGGCTAAAGTGGCGACATGCTTGTTCCACTGCTTACTCTGAATTCGCTTGAACACCATTATTCTCCTACCAGATAAATACGAAAAACCAGAACAAAGAACCAATCATTTTCGTTGGTTTTATAGCGACACTAAACGCATAGCCTTCAGGAAGCCAAGAAATGAATAAAAACAAACTATTCCAGCCTCATGATTTATTGAAATATCTTGTGCTTTTTTCGATGTTGGCATTGCTTGGTGCTTGTGGTGGGGGTGGTGGGGGTAGTCCATCAACTCCAAGCACACAGAGTGTCGGTGGTGGTGGTGTAAAAGGCCCATTGGCCAATGCCATTGTTACTGCCTATGCCTTTGACGGCAGTTTACCCGGATTCAAAGGTGCGGTGATCGATACAGGTACAACAGATAACAGTGCCAAAATTACTGGCCTGAATCTGACGCTTCCTTTGACGCCTCCTTACATTCTCCAATTCACCAGTGACAGTGGCACTACTGACATCACTACAGGTGTGGCCCCGGTGATCACCACCATGCGCACCGTGCTGACCCAGGCGTTGTTGAATACCGGTGAAGATATTTACGCCACGCCACTCACCACCATGGCCACCGACCTGGCCGTGGCCAATGCCGATTCCAATGTTGCGCCGTTTACGGGTGACAACAATGGCACCACAACCTCAGCAGAATTTGTCGCCGCTTTGCCCATCGCGGCCTCACAGGTCGCTTCAACCCTGGGCTTCGGCATCGATTCCACGGTGGATATTTTCGACACGCCGCCGCTGGTGGATGCCTCCACCATCACTACTGCCGAGCAAACGGCCGTGGCCGCCTATCGCGCCGCGGTTGAAGCGGTAACCGCCGTGGTTTACGAAATGGATCAGCAGTCCGCCGGCACCACACCGGATGCCGTGTTGGCTGAAATGACTTCTGATTTGGCTGACGGCGCTATTGACGGAACGGTGGGCGGTGTGCCCAGTACGGTTTATGCCCAGGCAGCGCTTGATGTACTGGGTCAAGATCCTGCCACGTTACCGATTCCAAACGATCCCATGGGTCAAACCGTGGGTGATGTTGAAGCGATTCTGGTGGCAGAAAAATCCACCACCGGCGCGACGACCACAACAACAGACCTCAGTAGTGGTGCGATAAAAACCATTATTGCGCCTGCGATGACCAATCCTGATATTGATGGCGATGGCGTGCCCAATGCCGAAGATGCCTTTCCTACCGATGCCAGCGAAACCACGGACACCGATGGTGACGGCACCGGCAACAATGCCGATACCGATGATGACAACGACGGCTGGCTGGACAGCGAAGATGACTTCCCAACCGATGCAAGCCAGTTTCTGGATTCAACATTAGATCGCGATGGTGATGGTGCTGCCAACGGCACAGACCCTTGCCCGCTGGACGCCACGGACGCCTGCGTGGGCATCACTGACATGGATAGCGACGGTGTCGCTGACAGCAGCGATAACTGCCCAACAAATTCAAACCCCAGCCAGACTGACATGGACACAGATGGCACTGGTGATGTTTGCGATAGCAATATCGATGGGGATGCCAAGCCCAATTCCAGCGATGCCTTTCCCTACGATGCGAGTGAAATAGCTGACAATGACAGCGATGGTATTGGTGACAATGCCGATACGGATGATGACAATGATGGTGTGCCCGACAGTTTGGAAATAACCAACGGCACTAACCCGAAGAACCGTGACAGCGATGGCGACAGTTTCTTTGATAACGTTGATGCTTTCCCACTGGACGCGACCGAACACGTGGATACGGATGGTGACGGCACCGGCAACAACGTGGATACGGACGATGATAACGATGGTCTGAGTGATGCCGCAGAAATCGCCGCTGGCACTAAGCCGTTAGTGGCCGATACTGATGGTGATGGTGTCAAGGACGGTGCTGATGCCTTCCCGCTGGATTCTACCGAGTCGCTCGATACCGACACCGATGGCGTGGGTGACAATAGTGACAACTGTCCTGCCACCGCCAATGCATCGCAGTTGGACACCGATGGCGATGGTGCTGGCAATGCCTGCGACAGTGACGACGACAATGACGGCCTAAGCGATACCGCCGAAGCCGCTGCGGGCACCAACCCGTTGGTGGCCGACACCGATGGTGATGGTGTGAATGACGGTACCGACGTCTTCCCGCTGGATGCCACGGAAACCATCGATACCGATGCCGATGGCGTGGGTGACAATGGTGACAACTGTCCTGCAATCGCCAATGCCAGCCAGTTGGACACCGATGGTGATGGTGCCGGTAATGCCTGTGACAGCGACGACGACAACGATGGCCTGAGTGATGCCGCCGAAGCCATCAAAGGTACTAACCCGCTGCTGGCCGATACCGACGCTGATACCGTAGGTGATGCCACTGACAACTGCCCATTAACCAGCAATGCCGATCAGGCGGATGCAAATGGCAATGGCATCGGTGATGTGTGTGATACGGGAGCGGCGCTGGATGTCACCGGCGTGTGGAAGGCAGCTGCGACCATGGGTGCGCCCGTTGAATTTGACACCACGTACGGTGGCTGTAGTACATCGGATCCGGCAGGGTCGGTCAGTAGCCTTTACATGACCATGAGCCAATCGGGCTCCACGCTGACCGCCAGGACGGTGTGGGGTGATAACCTCACTGGCAGCATCGATGCTGCCGGCGCCTTTACACTCAATGGCGTAACAACCTGGACT
>CAZXZI010000010.1:0-39523 GCA_964645165.1 uncultured Ectothiorhodospiraceae bacterium | reverse complement strand
AGATGTGTTGCTAGTGTAACCACAACGCATATCAAGTTAACGGGACGGCAGTGAAGTAATACCAAAGAATTATTCGTCAGTTGTTAGATGAATATGTGTCTCATCAGAAAATCGCTAACAAGTAAATTAACATGGAAAAAATGAAGTATTGCTCATTCCTTGCAATACTTCATTTTTCCAGATTTTAAAAATGTTTGCTGTAAAAAAACGAATTCACGAACCAAATAAAATGGCATTAACGGTTTTAGAAAAACAAAACAAACAACTGAGCAAGCAGCCTGCTGTCTTCAATGGAAACTATTACATGAAAACTAAGGCTGTAGTTAACGAACGTATCAACCTGCCGTGAACATCCTCCGATAAAGTAGACACCAAAATATAACAAACTAGATGAAGTGTGAAATACCCATCGTGATCCTACCCCCCCCCTCTGACATTTTAATTCTTGCTATGCAATAATATTAGTCTTCAACTCTGACCAACAATCCAGGAATGACTGTGAAATTTTTAATGCCTCTCTTCTTTATTCTGCTGAGCACCAGCGCAGCCGCTGTAGATTTCCCTATTGAAATATCGGAGTACATTGATGACGTAAAGGTCGATGCATATATTGCGAAAAGTGACATTACTGAAGATTCTAAATGGCAGCCTTTTACTAGCAGGCCTCCACTTTCAGTCGAGGATTCCCTGAAGGCCGTTAAAAAATATTTGAAATCACACACCCAGTTATTACATTCTACTTTACTTGAGATTGAACTGAGACAAATTCCACATCATGAAAGCTACTGGCATTACTTGGTCAAAATAAGATCAAACATTGACAATAAATTACAAACTCATTTTTTTGTTGTGCTCATGAGTGGAAAGGTGATTCCTGCTTTCAAAGAGCCAAATTCGTTCAAGTAGCTATGATTAACCTCAACTCTTCCATTCTATGAGAATTGGCTTCAACACAATCATCACGAAAGAATATTCGGTGTGGGCTGATCAGCAGGTATTTTAACCCGTCGCGCCCTGCTGCTGACATATCTTGGCTGCAAACTTCAGTGCTTTGTCCAGAGTTTTTTTTATGGGTTTATTCTGCAAGATTCCTGCAATGGTGACCGCACTAAACGCATCTCCGGCACCGACTGTATCGATGACATTCTCTACCGATACGGGCTGGCCTTCCACGAGACCTTCATTACTTAACACAAAGGCTCCTTTTTCACCAAGCGTAACGATAAGCCGCTCTAGTTGGCAGTCAGAAAATATTTTCTTTGCGTAGGCTTGTAATTCAGGGCCATGACTCTTGGACTGACAGGCAACCACACACAATTCTTCATCGTTTAGCTTCACCCAAGTGGCACGTTGCAAAATACGTTCAATAAGGGGCATATCCCACCAGGGGTCACGAAGATTAAGATCAAGAAAGATAGGTGCCTGAGTTTTTTCGACGATGGCATCCAAAGCATCCCGCGATTTTGTGCTGCGTAAAGCAAGACTACCGTGATAAACCAGTGCGGGCGTTTGTTCCGATAATGCATCCACTGCGGCTTGGGGATCAATGTGGTCGTAGGCCTGGTCGGTAACTATCTCGTAGCTGGGTTGACCATCCTGCAGACTAACTCTGACTTGTCCTGTGGGGAAACCTTCACTATTTTGCAGGCCGCTAACATCAATTTCCTGACCGGTCATCGTGCTACGAACAGTCTCACCGTAACTGTCATTACCAATACGACTAATCAACAATGGCTTGCATGTGAAACGTTGTAAATGCCAGGCAACATTAAAGGGTGCGCCGCCCAATACAGATTGGCCATCGGGAAAGCAGTCAAACAGTACTTCACCAAAGATAATTGGACGGGGTTGAATCATTGCATACCTACCTTTCTCTATTCACCAGGGATAACCAAATCGCCAAGAAAATTGTAATGTTCCATTCCTTCAAGTATTCCCCAGGCAAAATGATTCTTTGCGAAATACACACGCTCGCGTCCTTTTAAGCGCGCAAGCTCTGGGCTGTGATTACCCACCACTAGTCCTAAGGTATTGCCACGTAACATGTCTTCATCATTGCCGGAGTCACCAGCTACCAAAATTCGTTCCGGTGGCAAGCCCCACTTGATAGATAAATAGCGAATGGCTAATCCTTTCGAAGCACGTACAGGTAACATATCCAGAAACCTCCCATGCGAATATATCAGTTTGGCATGCAAATCGAGATGCCTCAGTTGAGCCTGTATTTCACGCACTGTTGGAGCTTTCTTTGGATTTATGAAGTAACTGATTTTATGTGTGCGTTGGCTGGAACCCGGTTGAATCCGCAAACCAGGGACATCAACCAAAGCTTTACGAAGCTCTTTGGGTTTCCAACGATAATCTACATGTTGTTTCCAGGCATAGTCTTCCAACATACCATGACCATAATAGACTTCGCTTCCAACAGACGTGATTAAGAAATCCGGATTAGGAAGGTTCTCTGTTTTCATCACTGCTTGAGCACTCTCCAGGCTTCGGCCTGTTGCAAAAGCCAAACCAATCTTATGATTTCCTTTTAGCTTTCGCCCTTCGTTTATTGCCTTGATTAAGGTCTTAAGTGCCTTGTCGTCACCTAACAAGGTGTTGTCGATGTCGCACACCAGGATACGATCAAGAATGGGTAACCTGGATTTTTTTCGGGTCAATATTTGATGATTGGCATGTCGCGGTTTATCGATAACTCGCTTCACAATCCGCACATAAGTACTTGCATGGCTTTCCCACGAAAAATATTTGTTCGTGCCTGCCAGCCCATGCTTGGACCATTGCGACCAACGTCGTTTATTTGTCAATGCACCGAGAATTGTCTCTCCCAGTGCATCAACATCAAGCGGATCAATCAATACGCCATTTTTGCATAAGCCGATAATGTCTCGCGGGCCTCCATCCTCTGTGGCGATGATAGGCAAACCACAGGCTGCGGCTTCAATAAGAGTCAAACCAAAAGGTTCGGTTAGCGCTGGATTTACGAATACACCCTTGCTTTTGGCCGCCATCCGATAAAGGTCTTCGATATGTTCAGACTCATGATGCTTTGGTAAAGCCACGCTGCCATAAAGATCATATTTATCAATCAGCAAGAGTAGTTGCGTGAGCACCTGGCGTGCGCCCTTGTCTAACTCTCCGATATCATCCCTATTTCCCGCAATGATCACCAGGTTTGCCATTTCGCGCAATACTTTATTTTCACCAAAAGCACGCACCAATGTCGCCAGATTTTTTCGCTCATCCGGCCTGGCAATTGCCAGTACCATGGGTTTTTTAGGATGATCCAAAAATCGAGAAAGCACCGCTTTCATGGGCGATGTGCTTTCCAGCGCGCGAGGCTTGTGGAAACGGCTTAAATCGACGCCGGGAGGAATCACTGTCATGCGTCGCGGATGATAATTTTCGTAGATTTTATATTGTTCTTCCACTTCCTGATTTGTGCTGGTGACCATCAAATTGGCATTACCTAAGGTAATTTCTTCAGCTTCAATTCGTTGAGTCAAATTATAATGTGATTCAATACTGGATTTTTTCAAACCTTTTGCTAAGAGCCGTTGTTGTTTAACACGCCCCAGAGAATGCCCGGTAAAAGCCATTGGCACACCCAGCAATTGTGCAAGGCGAGTGGCTACGTAACCAGCATCCGCGTAATGACCATGAATGAAATCGGGTATACGTCCAACTCGGCGGATATGTTGTAAAACATTATCGATAAAGGCATCTAGGTATGGCCACAACACTTCTTTGCGTAAGTAGCGCCTGGGCCCACAGGGCACACGCACAATACGAGCATTACCATTTATTCCGGAGGGATCAGTGAGAATTTCAATCGATTCGGCATAACTATCATCCACCTTGGCATCAAACACTTGCCTTGTAAGCAAATCCACTTGGCCAACGTCCGGATGTTTCGCCAGTGCTCGTGCCAGTTCAACAACATACTTGGTTTGACCACCCGTATCCGCATCCCGGCCTAATTCTAAATTGTGCCCGCGTACCAGTCCATGAATGCTGATAAGCATAATGTACAGGCCATCTTCTGTGGGGGTTATTTGCCTGGTATCTGGCATTAGTATACTTATCAAATTCCGCTTTAAGTGGAACTGTATTTAGATTCTAGCGCCTGTATTAGGTCATGATTCATTGAACGTCGTCTTCTATCAATCCATTTTCACCAATAAAGACTTTGGTGCCAACTGAAACCGCTGCGAACAATTTTATAACATCGGTATTGCGCATTTTTACGCAGCCATGCGAGCTGGGTACACCCATCTCATCCTCATCAGGGCAACCATGCAGGTAAATATATCGGCGCATGGTATCAACGTTTCCCAGCCGGTTTTTACCCCGCTCCAAGCCAGACAACCAAAGGATGCGTGTCAGGATCCAATCACGATTCGGATATGCCTGTCGTAAGTCTGGTGAATAAATCTCACCGGTAGTGCGCCGACCGACAAATACCGCACTATCCTGCGCATCAGCACCTATCATCGCCCGCAACTGATGCCATCCACAAGGTGTGCATTCGCTACCCGCTCGCTCACCTATACCATTTTTTGCGGTGGAAATAGCAACATCCATCACGATACTGTCGCCAGCGCGTAACTGCAAACGTTGCTTGGCTATATTAATGACGATCAAATTTCCCATGCCGCTGACCTCACAAAATACCCTTCTTGTAATCTGAAGCCAACAATATACGTTAGGTTCGAGCAAACATTAAGCGGTATTCATCGTTAACATAACTTCATGTCTACGACTAACTGATGCATAAGCTTGATTATAATTCTGTTTTTGCGTGATTTCTCTAGCACAAAGCGCTGCCATCAGACGGATTTAACACCATAATTTTGCTAACATTCGGGCAACCATTCAATGCAAGATACGCTGATTATGACCACAGAACCTAGTCTCGACAAAAAATGGGGCAACCCTGACCCCACTCACGACCCATATGCCTTAGCTCATTTCCAGGCACGCCCTACCGATGTGCTCATTACCACTGCGGCCAAGGCAGGTACTACCTGGATGCAACAAATTCTGCATCAATTACGCACCGGTGGTGATGATCAGTTTCAGTCGATCGACGACGTCGTCCCCTGGCTGGAATTACCAAGAGATGGCAGGCACTGGCGCGAAGTATTGGCCGATTATGAAATGCTAACCAGCCCTCGCCTGTTTAAAACCCATTGCACCTATGAGCAAACCCCTGGTACGGATACGGCACGCATTATTCTGACATCACGTGACCCACGCGATTGCTGCATCAGTTTTTATCACCACAAAATAAATATGACCGATGCCGCAAAGGCACGCATGGGCATAACAGACCCCGAAAACTTTGATGAGTTCCTGGATGGCTGGCTGTCATTTGCCAGTTGGTATCGCAATGTTAACAGCTGGTGGCCCCATCGTAACAACGACAATGTATTATGGTTACGTTATGAAGATCTAAAAACCGATTTCGATACTGCTATCGATCAAATCCTCAATTTTCTTGACTGGAAAATTACTGACACACAACGAGAAAAAGTATTGGAGCTGACTTCGTTTCAGTGGATGAAAAATAATGACCAGCGATTCTCCCGTCAGGGAACTTCCGGCGAGTCTGCCTTTAAACCCGGCAAGTTTATTCGCAAAGGTCAGGTGGGCGATGGAAAAGCCACGCTTACGGCAGAACAGGAAAAACGAATTTTAGATAAGGCACGCGAAAGCCTAACACCAGAATGTTTGGCCTTTTTTGACATTCCCGCATGAAGCCCAAAATATCTAGGGAGAGAAATGCACGGTTTTCAGTCCGTCGAAATTCCCATCCAGCCCCAAACTGTAACCGCTAATGCCCTTGCGTGAGACAAACACGTGATCCTCAAACCACAAAGGTACGTAAGGCAAGGTTTCCAACAATCTCTTCTGTAACAGCCGATAGGCTGCAGCCTGCAATGTTAATGTTGGTGCACTACCTGCGACATCGATCAAATTATCCACTTCATCATCTCTGAAACGTCCACGGTTTGCTCCGTTGGGTGGCACAGATTTGCTGTGAAAAACATAACGAAAAATATCCGGTGTTTTAATACCCACCCAAGAGAGACTGAACATCTGGAAATTACCCGTCTTGATATCGCCGTAAAATGTGCCCCAGTCATAACTACGCAAATCCACATTAATACCCACAGCTTTGAGTTGGCTTTGCACAACTGTCGCCAGGCGCAAACGAAAGGCATTGGTCGACGTTTTATACGTAATATTTAATGGATGCTTGAGGCTGTAGCCATGTTTGGCAAGCAAAGTTCGTGCAGCATCAGGGTCGTATTGCGTAATGGGCAGATCTGGGTTTCCTGCCCAATGTTTGGGTGGTAGTAGTGCGCTGGCTGGTCGCGCAGAGTTACCCATGACATATCGAATAATTTTATTACGATCAATGGCCAATGCAATCGCGCGGCGCACATCAAGCTGGCCAGCAACATCATCTGCCAGGTTAAAGCCCAGATAGGTAAAGTTAGAACCGCGTGCCCGCGTTACGGTAACGCCCTTTTTATGATCCAGATATTGAACCAGTTCTGGTGATAAATCGTTTTGTAGCATGTCCACCTCACCACGCAATAACTTGAGTATGCGCACGGTAGCATCACTAACACGAATGAAGCTGATGGGTTGCTGGTCACGTTTCCGCAGTAACTGTAAGCGCCCCTCCTCCGGCCAGGCAAGAAAACGAAACGGGCCACTGCCCATAGGCTGCTCATTAAAAGGATGATGTGCCGCAATTCTTTCAGCAGGCAAAATACCGATGACCAAATAGCCAGGGAACAAAAGATCCGCTTTATTCAGATAAAAATCTACTGTGTTGTCATTCCGCACAGTAATGCGTTTGATAATCGACAAAGTAGCTCGATGCGGCGAAGCAGTGGACGGGTTTAGCACGGTATCGTAAGTTGCTTTCACATCCTGTGCCGTTAAGCGATGACCATCGGCAAACATACGACCATCGTCGGCATCATGTAGTGTGAATCGATATTGCGTGGGGTTGATCACCTTCCAGCTGGCGATGCCCGGTACCGGCAACTGGCGCTCATCAAATTCCACCAACCGCGCATACAGCAAACGGTTGATGCGACTAGAAGTGGCATCGGTGGCAAACCGTGGATCCAGCGTGACCGGCGCGCTGGCAAGCCCGATGCGGAGTGTATTGTCCGGCGCGGAAACGCAAGCGCTCAATAGCATCGCGCTAAGCGAAACAATAAAGAATAAAATCGGACGTAGAAAAGACAGCAGAACGTTACCAGTCTTTGAACGGATGTTTGACCAGGCAGACATTGTAATAGCGCGCATCATCAGATACTTCTTCCCCCAGCCACGTCGGTAGCTCAAAGGCCTCATCCTCTGCCGACAATTCAATCTCGGCCACCTGTAATCCTTGATTGTCGCCGGCAAAGATATCGATTTCCCACGTATGCACACCATGTTGCACATGGTACCGGGTTTTTTCGATGAGAGGGCCATCGGTCAGGGAATCGAGCAACGTATTGGCATCGGTTAATGGAATGGGGTATTCATATTCCTGACGAGTAATACCCAGGGTGGCGCTTTTAATATTGAGATTAGCTTGCGTGCCCGCGACGCGAACCCGAACCGAAGATTTTTGTTCGTTAAAGGATGAACCGGACAAATAACCCTGACGCATGAGCACACCGCTATCGGCCTTTTCACGCCAGCTATCATTCACTAGCAGAAATTTTCGTTCAATTTCAATTGGCATGCGAAGTAAAGTATCTGGTGACTAGGGGCGAGTATCTAGGAAAAGCGCTCGCTGTTTTTCCTGGAACCTGGACACTCGCTCCTCGACACTGGTTTAGTCCGGCAGAATAACAGTCGTGGTTTCAAAGCCCCGTGTGGCTTCATCCACCAATGCAAATTCATGACTGCCAACCTTCGCCACCTCACCATGCTTTAACATGTGCCGCTTGATCACTTTGCCATTCACGGTGGTGCCATTGGTACTGCCCTGGTCTTCAATGTGTACATCCAACAGGCCTTCCATATAGGCGCTGTCTTCCACTGTGATCTTGGCATGTTTGCCGCTAACCGTATCATCATCCACACGAATATCGCACTCGGGGCGGCGGCCAATCAACCAACTGCCCTCTTTGAGCGTGATGTCTTCCAGAAACTGACCTTCACGGGAATGAACAAGTTTTGGCATGAGCCTACACCTCAAAAATGAATATCAAATAAAACGTATTATGAACTGAATGCTTTCCGGCAATCAAAGATCCACTGGGCCACCCAGGGCTGCGATAACCACGGAAATATTATCACGTCCACCGTTGTTATTGCCGAGGTCAATCAACCGTTGTGCCGCGCGTTCCCAGTTGCCTGCAAAAGCGGCTAATGCCTCTTCAATGTCGGCATCACTGACCAGGTCGGTGAGACCGTCCGAACACAGCATAAACACATCGCCCGCTTGCGTCTCCAGCTCCTGAACCTCGGCGGTAACCTTGGGTCGCACGCCCACGGCCTTGGTGATGACGTGGTTATAGGGGTTGTTTTCGGCTTCTTCGGCGGAGATTGCACCCTTCTCCAGTAGCTCGCGCACCAGGGAATGATCTGTGGTAATTTGTTCCAGTTTACGCCCGCGCAAACGATAGACTCGCGAATCTCCCACGTGTGCCACCACCACTTTATCCTCATAAAACAGCACCATCACCAGAGTGGTGCCCATGCCTTTGCGTTCGGGATTGGCCTCGGCATTCTCAAAAATCGCGCTATTGGCTTTATTGACAGAACGACGTACCAGGGTTGCATGCTGACTCATATTTTTATTGGGTCGCAGGCGCAGCGGTTTCTCCAGTGCGGGCAGCAATACCTTGTTGAGCGTTTCCAGGCACAGACGACTGGCCACATCACCGGCATTGTGACCGCCCATGCCATCGGCCAACAACGCAAGGCCGTGGGGCACATCCCAGGCAATGGCATCTTCGTTGTGAGCACGCGCTCGGCCGGTGTCGGTCATCCCGGTACCAAATACCGTGAAAGCAATCTTTGATTCAGTCTTCATCGCTTATTGCCTCTATTCTCGGCACAATGTTGGGGGCGCTATTTTTCAGCACAACGTTTAAGGGCTTCAGCCATGGCCTGCCCATTATCAAAACGTTTGGCTGGATTTTTTTCCAGCGTCTTGTTGATCAGACGGGTCAAACAGGTTGGTAGTTCCGGGCGCAGTTTGCGAATACCTTTGGGTTTCTCATTGGTGATTTGATACATAAGACTGGTGAGTGAGTCGCCTTCAAAAGGCAGGCGACCGGTAAATAGCTGATAGAGGGTAACGCCCAGTGAAAACAGATCCGAGCGGCCATCGACTTTTTTGCCCGCAATCTGTTCCGGCGACATGTAAAATGGGCTACCTAGCACCGTGCCTGTTCGCGTCTTACTATTGTCCGTTAGACAGGCAATCCCAAAGTCGGTGACCTTTAGCTGACCTTTATCGAGGTCAAAAATAATGTTGCCGGGTTTCACATCACGATGCACCACTTTTTGCTCATGTGCATAATCCAGCGCCTCAGCGACTTGCACGCCAATCTCAAAAACCTGTTCAATAGGCAGCAGTTTTTCTTCGCTAATGTGCTGATCAAGACTATCGCCTGTGATGTAATCCATAGCAATGTAAGCTAGGTCATGCTCCTCGCCAACATCGTAAATCGTTACGATGTTGGGATGATTTAAACGCCCGGCGGTTTCCGCTTCCTGAAAAAAGCGTCGACGCACTTCATCCAACTGTTCACTTTCAAACTCTTCGCTCAGCGCCATCGTTTTAATCGCCACGGTACGGCTGATCCGTGGATCACGCCCCAAATACACCGTGCCCATGGCACCTCGTCCCAATTCGCGTTCAATCTCGTAACGACCCAACACGGGGCGTTCAATATTGGGGTCATCCACCACCAGTTTGGTGGAAGCGTACGAAACCGTGGTGGCAGCCAGAGAGGATTCGGGCGCTTGTTGGTGGCGCGCACGCCGCTCACGAATATCCCGAAAGTTATCGTTCTGTTCGGCGATGTGGTCATAGGCGATCAGCGCCTTATTAAACTGGCGGCGACGCTCAAAGTCCAAACCCAACTGATAAAGAGCCTCATGTACCTGTTCACTGCCTGCGCAGTCGCTAAGCCGTGCCATGGCCTGATCCAGCTGCCCCTGGCTACGCAGGTTAGCTGACAACTCCACCAATGCCACGTCACGTTCGTTACGTAATTTTGAATGATGGCGACTACCACGGTGATGCAACCACAACAGCCCGTGTCCTACTAATAAAAAGAGCACTGGCAGACCGATGGGTAGCCAGGTGTTGTGCGTAATCAATAGCAACAAATCACCATTTAGCAGCAAAAAGGCCAGCCCAACACCGAGAATAATCCCCAGGTTTCCACGTAGCCGTGGCGGCAACAAAAATAAGTAGAGGGTGAACAAAATCAATGCGCCGCGTTGCGCACCTAACCACCAGTAGGGAACGTTAACGAAGGACTCGTTAATAATGGCATTCACTACCTGTGCGGACCACAACAGCTTTGTCACGCTGAAACCACCGGGAGTTTGTACAGTCGTTGCCAGTGAGCCATTGGCCAAACCGATCAACACCGTTTTACCACGCAAACTTTGTTTAAGCGACGCATCGTTCAACAGTTGATGGGCGGAAAGTACGGTGATTGTCCGTGTGGCGTCGCGCGGTCGCGGAAAGACTTGCAGGTTCGCATCCGTGGCGTACCAGGCGCTGCCCAGTGCGAGCCCCGTGCCCGGATGCACGATGACCTTCTCTAGCGGTACGCCCAAGGCGCGCGCCGCCAACGCTAGCTCAAAGCTGGGGGAGTATTGCCCGGCGACGGGAACGGCCAGTGGCGTGGCGGTCATCGGCGAGTCAGTGCGTCGCAATATGGCGAGAGTGGCCTGCTGGCTAAACATCGCCAACGGCGTTGTCAGCGCGGCATCAACGGGCGTGTTTATCGAGAGAACGGGCAGAAGCATAGCCAGTGTATTGTTCGGCGCGTCTACCGACAGCGTCGGTAGCGCTTGTGTCGCAGGCGTCGCTGCCAAAACCAGTTTATGAGTGGCCGACATGGCCGCCCACAGGGCAACATCCGGATCAAACTTTGCCAGCAACGCGGCGTCGGATGGCTGATTCAGCACTTCACGCAAACGCGTCTGGTCATCACCCTCAAGCGTAGTCTGCGAATGATCCAGCGGCAGCGCTAGCCCAATGGCAGACACCTTCGTCGCTTGCAGCCGTCGCAGTAGCTGGGCAAGTTGCAGGTAGGGCACCGTGTCATTATCGAACGTGACCACCACCGTTTTGTTCGGCGCATCGTCTGCGGGCATCAGCCCCGCCAGCTGGTTATACAAGGTGAATTCCAGCCATTGCGCGCCCGGCAAAAAGCTCCAGCCCAGCAAAACCAGCCCCAACAGCAACATCCAGCCACGATGGTTGGCGAGCAGGCGTATCAAAGAATTATTTTCTCGGTTTTTGGCACGAAATAGTTTCTGTTTATCAATGTGTTAGCGCAGAGGCAGAATAGCAGACCTCGACCGTAAAAAGTTGCTGGCAACGCACAAAATACATCGGCTCCAGCGCCGCCATCTTAACAGCCAATCATGGCGACACAGACATTGTCACGGACTATGCTTCAAATAGTAGGCACTGGAAGGAGAGGCATCACTGAGTGCTACCGTGTATTAAAACACCTCCAAATCAGTCGCAATGAAGAAGAGCTGAGTCTTCACCAGGCAGCACCACGGGTTGAATCACTGGCCACTGTGAGACCCGGCTAACCTCTGCACATCGTTTACGCCAAGCGCCACAGCATGCGACGGCGGGTTCAGCTTCATTGATGCTGCTGTGGCAAATGTGGAAAGCTGATTAACAGGTCAAAGACGGCCGGGAGATTCTGCCGATGAAAGCGGCACTGGATACCACAACACTTAAACAGCTCTATGCCAGGCTCGCCCGGCACTACGACCTGCAACACGGGCTCATCACCGCAAAATCGGATCAGCGGGGACGACGGCGGCTGGTGGAGCTATTGGTGGATCCCGGTGACCGGGTGCTGGACTGCGGCGCCGGTACCGGCAGCACGGGTATTCTGGCGGCACAACGGGTCGGCACTGGTGGCCACGTCACCCTGTTTGATCTCAGTGATGACATGTTGGCGGTGGCGCAGGAAAAAGTAACCCATGCAGGTCAACAAGCCATTGTCGACCTGCAAAGCGGTGACATGCAGCAATTGCCCTTTGCCGATAATAGCTTCGATGTGGTGCTGTCGACTTACAGCCTGTGCCCCGTGGCCGACCCTGCCACCAGCGCGCGGGAACTCTATCGCGTCACCCGACCGGGCGGGATGATCGGCATTGCTCATTCCACCGAGCCCCACAACCCGTTAGTGCGTTGGCTGGCCGACAAAGTGGAAAACATCGCCTGGCGTTTGCCCTGGCTGTCCATGGGTTGCCGGGCGGTGGAGGTTCGTCCGGCGCTGGAGGCCGCCGGTGGCAGAGTGCAACTGGAAACACACATTGGCATCCCACTGTGGCCCTTTCTGCTACTGGTGATTGAAAAACCGGCAGGGAGCTAGCCCATTAAATCGCCAGCATTGCTATTCATTATTTGCCTGCGTCATTCCCTGCTCACCGACCTTAGTCAGCAACCATCCGCCAACCACAAACAACACGACTACCGACAACATTCCCCAGCGGTGACTATCAGAAGCCAGACTCACTACGCCGATCATTAGCGGCCCCAACACCGCGGCGAACTTACCCAGCATATTGTAAAAACCAAAAAATTCGGCAGACTTGTCCGCAGGAATCATCCGCGCGTACAGCGAACGGCTCAAAGCCTGCACCCCGCCCTGCACCAAACCAATCACCACCGCCAGAGCAAAAAACTCCGCACTGCTATCCATGAAAAAGGCGCCGATCACCGCCAGCACGTACACGCCTAACCCAAAGAAGATACCCCGTTTAGCGCCCTGTCCCTCAGCCCCCATTTTAGCTGCGACAAAACCAAACAACAGCGTTGCGGGCAAACCCACAAACTGAGTAATCAACAAGGCGGTAATCAAATGTTCCTGTTTCAAACCGATAGACAGGCCATAATCCACCGCCATGCGTACCACAGTGTCCACGCCATCGATATAAAACCAGTAGGCCAGCAAGAAGATCACCACCGTGCGCAAGCCTCGCAGATGATGAAAAGTGCTCAACAACTGTGTATAGCCCGCGCGCGCGATTGCCCAACCAGAAACAGGCTGTGCTGGTGGAGCCTCTTTCACCCACAGTAACAAGGGCAGGGAAAACAGAGCCCACCAAATGGCCACGCTCACAAATGACAAGCGCACTGCCTCTGACGCATCCGTCAAACCAAAACTTTCCGGCGACAAGCTCATGGCCACATTCACCGAAAACAACAGACCGCCGCCCAAATAACCCAGCGCGTAACCCAGTGCCGAAACAAAATCCCACTGCGATTTTTCCGCCACGCTCATCAGCAGGGCATCGTAAAAAACGTTTGCGCCCATAAAACCAATCGTGGCAGTGACAAACAGCACCAGCGCCATAAACCATTCCCCCTGCCCGACACCGTACAGTGCTGCCGTTGCCACCATGCCCGTGGCGGCGAATAAAAATAGAAAACGCACGCGCAGGCCACCACGATCCGCAATCGCCCCCAGTAATGGCGCCACCAGTACAATGCATAAACTGGCCAAGGCATTGCCCAGCCCCAGATGGAAGGTGTTCTCCGTGCCAACCACGCCTGTGCTCCAGTACTGCTTGAAGAATATGGGGAAAAATCCGGCCAGCACCGTGGTGGCAAAGGCAGAATTGGCCCAGTCATACAGCGCCCAAGCGACTATGCTTTGGTTGAGTCTTTGTTTATTTGTATTTAGCACTGCCACCTCAATACGGTTATTCCGTCATGCCGGACTTGATCCGGCATACGCCGGAAGTCACTTACTACCGGCATAGCCGGTAGTTTGAATCTAGCCCCCAGTGGGGGGCAATAGAATCGGGCTGCTTTGCCATGTTCAAAGCTTAAACCTGTCAACAACTTCTTCCGTTAGAGCCTGCCCAGCGAAGCGTTTTAGGTATTCCGGCGCAGGCCGGAATCCAGGCTGTTAGCATCTTGAAGCTACGCAGTAATAACTTTCTGGATTCCGGCCTGAGCCGGAATGACGGTATTTTTATATCTCAGCACTTACAAAAAGAGCCGGTTACAAATAATCTCCCACAGAACTCTTTTACACTATAACGCTTACTCGGCAATGCCCCTGTTTTTCACACCGGCAGAGCCGATGGTTTCAGTCATTAAATGACAGAAGAGATTAAATGAGAGCTTTATACGATGTAGATTTTTCATTGTGGCACCCACAGTAGGCGCCTTAAGCGAGGCATAAATGGTCGAAAAAGCGGACTTTACACGCAGTTTATCGCTACGCGACCCCGCATTTTGAACCCATTTATAACGCTGCCACAGCGGAATAGATGCTTCGTGCAAAGTTCTCTAAATACTTGATGACGGGTATATTCGTGACTATTTTGTTAGCCGATTGTCCAACAGACGCAGTAAAATAGAAACACCACCGAGGAATACCGCAAAACAGATGGAATCGTTACGACAAAAACTCCTGGCACTGGACGGCAAGGGTTATAAAGCCTACAAGGCCATCACTGGGCGCTATGACTTTCCAGCCTTCCGGCTGAGCATCGACCATGTGCAGGGCGACCCCTTTGCGACGCCCTCGCGCATCAGCGTGTATGTCGACACCACTAGTGCGGCTTTTCCCCCTGCGCTGTGGCAAACCCCGGTACGCCACGTGGCGCTGGAAGATTTTCTCGGCCGCGCTATTCGCCGTGCCATTCAACACCACGTCAAAGGCCGACGCGGCAGTGGCGGCAGTGGTGAATTTCATATCTCCACCAGCGGTCAGCAGGTGCTAGTGCGTAACGCGGTATTTATGAGTGCCGATGTTATCGAGGCGCGTTTCACTCTTGGCCTGCCGGCGCAGGGACGCCGCGCTGCTGGTCGCGAAGCGGTGGCCATGCTTATCGACGAGCTACCACGAGTGGTGGACGCCTCCTTGTATGCTAAAAATCTCGATAGCCAACGCATCCAACAACATGTCGAAAGTGTGGAGGATCAGGATGTCCTGCGTCACTGGTTAGCCGATGCCGGGCTGGTGGCCTTTGTGGCCGACGGTGCGCTGCTGCCCCGCGCCAGCGGCGTGGATGATCATCCACTGAAAAAAGACGCGTTGCCGTTCAAGGCTCCCGTATCCCTGGCCTGCACCGTGACCTTACCCAACGCCGGTGAAGTGCGCGGCTTGGGCATCAGCCATGGCGTCAGCTTGATTGTCGGTGGTGGTTTCCACGGTAAGTCTACCCTGTTGCATGCGTTGGAACGTGGCGTGTACAACCATATTCCTGGTGATGGCCGCGAGCGCGTGGCCACGGTGGAAAACGCTGTGAAGGTGCGCGCGGAAGATGGCCGCGCCATTTCACGGGTCAACATCAGCCCCTTTATCGACCACCTGCCCTTTGGCCGTGACACGATTTCGTTTTCCACAGAAAACGCCAGTGGCAGCACCTCGCAGGCGGCCAACATCATCGAGGCGCTGGAATGTGGCACACAATTGTTGCTCATCGATGAAGATACCTCGGCCACCAATTTCATGATTCGCGACGAGCGCATGCAGGCATTGGTGGCGGATGATAAAGAACCCATCACCCCACTGATTCATCGAGTGCGTGATTTGTACGACCAATCCAACGTGTCATCGGTGATTGTGATGGGCGGCTCCGGCGATTATTTCGACGTGGCCGACACGGTAATTATGCTCGACGCCTACCAGCCGCACGACGTTACCGACCAGGCCCGGGCATTGGCGCGTCCCATTGCCCGCACCCCCGCACCCAGACGGCCATTCGATCAATTCACCCATCGTTATCCCGGTGCTGATGTGCTCAACCCTGCGCGGGCAAATCACGAGGTGAAAATCAATACCCGTGGAGCGAATGAATTACTCTACGGCGAACATCAAATTGATCTTTCACAAGTCGAACAAATCATTGATATTGGCCAGACTCGCAGTATTGGTTTGATGATTTATTATTATGCGCAACACTACGCGACGAATAACAAAACCCTGTTGCAAGGTTTACAACAAGTCATGAGCGATGCACAGCAGCAAGGTCTGGATACTTTCAGTCCCTACAAGGTGGGTGATCTGGCCTTGCCACGCCTACATGAACTGGCAGCCGCAATTAACCGCATTCGAGAAGGGCAGTGGCATTAACCAACGAGAAATAGTGAGATAGAAATCATGCGATCATCAGTTATCAGTTTAGGTTTGGCCGTCATCATTGGCGTGGTGATTGGCTTGTTATTGCAATCACCGGAAACTTCACCCACCCCAGCAAAATCAGCCGACTACATTCCGCAAGAAAGCAGCACGAATCAGCCTACAAACACACAAAATTTCAACAATGCACTGAACATCATTCAGCAACAACTAAAACAGGAAATTACCGCGCGTAAAAAACTGCAAGTGAATGTTAATACGCTCAATAAAAAACTGGCGCAGCTTGAGGCAAAAGACCAAGCCGCAACTAACACAGACAAAAGCCCATCGCCGCATAAAACCTCCCTAGGCAGTACAAAAAGTAACGCCTGGTTTAATGAACAAGCGCTCATCGATGCAGGCATTGATCAGGACACTGCAAGGAGCCTGAAATCACGTTATGAAACACAGGAACTGGAAAAACTCTACGTGCGCGATCAGGCCATGCGCGAAGGCTGGTTTGGGAGTCGGCGCTATCGTGATAAACTGGAAAAACTCGATGCTCAACTCAATGGCCTGCAAAAAGAACTGGGGGATGATTCCTACGCGGCCTTCTTATTTGCCACCGGTCAGGCCAATCGAGTAACCGTGCAAAGTGTACTGGCCAATTCATCCGCGGACACGGCAGACATTCGCCCCAACGACCAAATTACCCGTTATGGCGGGCAAAGAATTTATAACTGGCGCGACCTGCGCAGCGCCACCACCGAAGGCGATGTTAACGAATCAGTGACTGTTGAAGTCATTCGCGATGGCAAGCCTTTAGAGATTTATGTGCAAAGGGGGCCGCTGGGGATACGCATGAACTCAGTGAGTGTTGCTCCTTGAGTCAGCCCAGACCAAACAACACGCCCATGGTTTTCTCCAGTCACTGGAAGTAGTGTAAGGTATAGCCTCGCGTTCCGAAGAAGTAATGAAATGAGCCTGACAATCCGCAACAACCGACTCACCGTTTACGCAGACCTGAACTGCCCCTTTTGTTACGCTCTGCACGAAAATCTGCTGGGCATGAATTACCTCAATCGAGTGACCTGGCAATGTATTGAACACGCCCCGCAAGTTAATTTTGATCGGCACGACATTGCCGCCATATCAGAAATAAAAACCGAGGTCGCAAAGGTGAAAAACCTGGCACCCGATGTCATCATCAACATTCCTGCCGGCCGCCCAAACACGCATATTGCCAATCAAATTCTCTTAGAAATTCAACAGTGCGATCCTGGGCAAGCCAATGCCTTTCGCACCCTACTTTATCGTGCACTATGGGTAGAAGGAAAGAATATTGCCGACACCGCGATTCTTGAGCAATTACTGGAAAAATTGTCCATTCCTTATCCCGAGGTAACACAGGAAGTCCGTAGCAAGTTGCAGCAATGGCAACAAGAATGGGAACAGGGTGATTTTTCCCGAAATATCCCCGCCCTGGTGACCGCCGAGGGAAATAAATTATTGGGATTCCCCAGCCCGCAATTACTTACCCTGTTTATCTATGGCGACAGCGTCAACATTAGCGCTGAAAATGACGGCATTTGTACTCTACATCCGCGTGACGAAATTCTACTTGTCAGCAACGATGCCCGCTTGCGCAACAATATCGCCGCAGCATTAACCGATTACGACATTCAGTTTTGCGACAGTAATGAAGAGGCTATTGAGCTTAGTCTATCTGACTGCCCACCCGACCTCATTTTTCTCGATGCCCAGGCAGGTGGCTTTTCCACATGCCAAACGATTAGTGAACACACACAAAACCTGATCATTCCGATTGTTCTACTTACCAGTATTCGTGATGATGCCAGCGAGATTAACGCATTTGAAATGGGCGCAGCAGATTTTATTCACAAAGACACTTCAGCTTCCATACTCAATGCACGAAGCCGGACCTTATTACGTTTAAAACGCGCCAACGATCTACTGGATGAAGTGGCACACATGGATCCACTCACCGAAATCCCCAACCGGCGTGAGTACAACCGCGTCATTGATCTGGAATGGCGGCAGAGTATTCGCATGCAAAAACCCCTTGCCATAATTTTAATTGACATTGATCATTTCAAAAAATACAACGATAATTACGGTCACATTGAAGGCGATAAATGCCTGCATACTTTTGCGCGTTTTTTACAAAACAGCATTCGCCGGCCAACCGATTTAGTGGCGCGTTACGGTGGCGAAGAGTTTGTGATTATCCTTCCTGATACCGATGAAAAAGGTGCCGTCCAGGTTGCGCAACTTATTAAACAACAGTTAGCGCAGCTCAATATAACGCATGCTTTTTCGACCACTGCGGGACAACTTACGGTGAGTCAGGGCGTTGCGGGTAACATCCCCACACTCAGCGATCATCCCAAAAAATTAGTGGAAGCGGCGGATCATGCGCTGTACGAAGCCAAGGGTCGGGGACGGAATCAAATCGTAACGGCCGGGTCGATTGATTAGCCAACCATGCGCTCCCAATCGCCTTTGAAGCTAGGAATGTAGTGATCGACCATCCACGGCAAGTGCCGCTTCATGCACGACTTCTGACAAGGTCGGATGCGCGTGCACAATGCGTGCAAGGTCTTCTGCCGATGCGGCGTATTCCATCGCTACCACGGCTTCGCTGATCAATTCTGAGGCATTGGCGCCATAAATATGCACACCGAGAACTTGGTCTGTGTTCGTATCGCTGAGAATCTTCACCATGCCACCGGTATCACCCGAAGCATGGGCGCGGCCGCTAGCGGCGAAGGGAAACACACCCACTTTAAATGCGATGCCTGCAGACTGTAGCTGCTCAGTTGTTTGCCCCACCCAGGCCAGTTCCGGCCAGGTGTACACCACCGACGGAATCACCGCATAGTTCACCTCCGGCTGTTGTCCCGCAATGCGTTCTGCGACGGCAACACCCTCTTCGGAAGCCTTGTGTGCCAGCATGGGGCCACGCACCACATCACCGATGGCAAACACATTGGGCAAGTTGCTGCGACACTCGGCATCCACTTCAATAAAGCCACGCGCATCCAGCGATAAACCCACCACCTCCGCGCCAACCCCCGCAGTATTTGGTGAACGGCCGGTGGCCACCAACACGCGATCCACCACCAATTTTGTTTCAGCACCCTCCGTCACGTAAGTGAGGGTCACCTGTTTTTTACTGGGCTTCACCGACACCAGTTTTGCGCCTAACAAGATGTCCATGCCTTGTTGTTGCAGATCCTGCTGCACGGCCTTGGCAAGCTGTTGATCCACACTTTTGAGGAATTGTTCGCCGCGCACAATGATGGAAGTCTTTGTGCCTAGTCGCGTCCACACACTGCCCAGTTCCAAACCAATCACCCCGCCGCCAATGACCGCAAGACGTTTGGGTACAGATTCGAAAGCCAGCGCGCCAGTAGAGTCCACGATTTTTTCATCCTTGGGAATACTGTCAGGCATTACCGGAGAAGAACCAGTAGCAATAATAATATTCTTGGCTTTGTATTCTTTTTCTTCTTCGCCCGACACACTAACCCGGACACGATTCTCACCTGTAAGCGTTCCGTGCCCCTTGAGCCAGGTGATTTTATGTTTGATGAATAGCATGGCAATACCACCGGTGAGCGTCTTCACCACCTTGGTCTTGCGCGCCATCATGGTGGCCACATCAATAGCCAGGCCTTTGACGCCAATGCCATGTTCGGCGAATTCATGCTGTGCACGATGATAATGATGCGTGGTATCCAGCAGTGCCTTGGATGGAATGCAACCAACATTAAGGCAGACTCCGCCCAATGAAGGCACGCCCTGCTCATCGACGCGCTCATCGACACAGGCCGTTTTCAAACCTAGCTGTGCGCAACGAATGGCCGCCACATAACCGCCAGGGCCACCACCCATCACGATGACATCAAAATCGATCATCAGACATTCCTCTTTTCAGCCCGCGTTTATCAACACACATATTCCATCGTCAATTATGTATTCAGCGCTGGCTCTCAGATTTCCAACAACAACCTTGCAGGGTCTTCCAATGCATTTTTAATCGCTACAAGAAACAGCACCGCATCACTGCCATCAATCAGACGATGGTCATAGGTCAAGGCCACATACATCATTGGTCGTACTACGATTTCGCCATTTTCCACCATCGCACGTTCGATAATACTATGCATACCTAAAATCGCGCTTTGCGGCGGATTAAGAATGGGTGTGGATAGCATGGAGCCAAAGGTGCCGCCATTGGTGATACTAAAGGTACCTCCGGTTAATTCGTCTAATGATAATTTACCATCATTGGCGCGCTGCCCGAAGTCTCGAATACCTTTTTCAATATCGGCGAAACTCAACTGATCCACATCACGCAATACGGGCACGACTAATCCCCGGGGAGAACCCACAGCAATGCCAATATCAAAATAACCGTGATACACGACATCTTGTCCGTCGATCGAGGCATTGACCACCGGAAATTGTTTTAGCGCCTCGGTCACTGCCTTGGCAAAGAAGGACATGTAGCCTAATCGGGTGCCGTGCTGTTTCTCAAACTGGTCTTTGTACTTTTTCCGCAATGCCATCACAGGCTGCATGTTCACTTCGTTGAAGGTGGTGAGAATGGCAGCGGTATTTTGTGCCTCCTTGAGTCGTTCAGCGACACGCATCCTAAGGCGACTCATAGGTACTCGTTTCTCGAGTCGTGCACCCGCAAGCACGGTGACTTTGGGCGACGCTTCCGTCATAGCCGTATTTTCAACGGCCTCGCGCTGCTTACCTCCGCCCCGGGTTTCCAGGTAATGAATAATATCGGCCTTGGTCACGCGGTTGTCTCGACCAGTGCCCGCCACATGCGTCGGATCAATATTATTTTCAGCCACCAATTTTTTCGCGGCTGGACTCAACAGAATTTCGGGGATTTTCTCAGCGGGTGCGACTTCAGCTTCTACAGCCTTGACCGCTGGTGCCGTTTGACCCGCTTTTGCTTCATCATTAATCCTGGCAATCACTTCTTCGCTCAGAACCAGTTCGCCATCGCCTTTAATAACTTCCTGCAATACACCATCTTTTGGAGCGACAATTTCCAACACGACTTTGTCTGTTTCCAGATCCACAAGATTTTCATCACGCCTGACGAAGTCGCCCGCCTTTTTATGCCAATTCACCAAAGTGCCATCGGTGATGGACTCTGAAAGAATAGGTATTTTCACATCAATGAGCATAAAAATTCTCCAGAATACATTGCAAGCAAGAACGGTTCGTACTGAATTTCATTACAAGGTTCAACATGGCTTACTCCGACAATGCTGTATCTATCAGCGATTGTAATTGCTGAATATGTTTTTTATAACTCCCCACTGCCGGTGCGGCTGACGCAGGTCGACCGGCGTATGAGAGTATTTGTTTGTCTCTTTTACTATCACGCAACGTGGGCCAAATGTATTGCCATGCGCCCTGATTTTGTGGTTCTTCCTGACACCAGACAATCTGTTCTGCTTTCGGGTACATGTCCAACACTCCACAGAACTTTTCTGTGGGAAAGGGGTACAGCTGTTCTACGCGAACCAAAGCGATATTTTCTAGCTCACGTTTACGCCGAGCATCCAGCAAGTCAAAAAATACCCTGCCACTACACACCACCACACGCGAAACTTTTTTGACATTCAGCTTATCGGGATCAGCAATCACTGTTCTGAACGTATCGTCAGACAAATCCTCCAATCGCGAGGTGGATAGCTTATGACGGAGTAGGCTTTTTGGGGTCATCACTAATAAGGGTGTGCGCATTTTACGCAGCATTTGCCGACGCAGCAGGTGGAACATTTGCGCAGGCTCGCTGGGTACGCACACTTGCACATTATTTTCCGCACACATCTGCAAATAGCGCTCCAGTCGCGCTGACGAATGCTCTGGCCCCTGGCCATCAAAACCATGCGGCAAAAACATCACTAAACCACTCAGCCTCGCCCACTTGGCGTTACCGGAGGTAATAAATTGGTCAATCACCACCTGCGCACCATTGGCGAAATCGCCAAACTGCGCCTCCCAGATCACCAGTGCATAGGGTGCCGCCGTGCTGTAACCGTATTCAAATCCCAGCACCGCCTCTTCGGATAACAGGGAATCAATCGCCACAAAGTCACCCTGCTCCGGCACAAGGTGTTGTAGTGGCGTGTAACTACTTCCAGTTTTCTGATCGTGGATAATTGCGTGGCGATGGAAAAAGGTGCCGCGGCCACTGTCCTGGCCTGATAGACGGATAGGGTAACCCTCTTCTACCAAACTCGCATAGGCTACGGTTTCTGCAAAACCCCAATCCATGGGTATTTCACCCTTGGCCATTTTTCCACGCTCATCCAGAATGCGTCGCACACTGGCGTGCGGTGTCACATTTTCAGGGAGGCCGTTTAAACGACCCATCACATCTTGTACATAGGCCTGTGGCTTGCAGGTATCGACACCCTCATTCCAGTCAGCGTCGAGATAGGGATTCCAGTCTACCCAATATGGCTTGTCATAATATTGATTCACTACGTCCGGGGCGACGGTTTCGCCGTTGTCCAAGCCGTCACGGTATTGCAGGTTAATGGCGTCCAGGTCTTCTGCGGTGACAAGTCCATCATCGATGAGCTGATCCGCATACAACTGGGCAACACGAGCATGCTGGCGGATTTTTTTGTACATCATCGGTTGCGTTGCCGCCGGCTCATCCGCTTCACTATGCCCATGGCGGCGATAACAGACCATGTCCACCACTACATCTTTGCGATAGACCATACGAAAATCCAGAGCAATCTTCATCACCCGCGCCACGGCTTCCGGGTCATCCCCGTTGACGTGAAAAATGGGTGCCTGGATCATCCGCGCCACTTCGGTGCAATAGGTGGTTGAACGTGAATCCAACGGATTACTGGTGGTGAAACCAATCTGATTATTGATAATAATGTGCACCGTACCACCGATGCTAAAACCGCGAGCCTGGGACATCTGGAAATTTTCCATCACTACACCCTGTCCGGAAAATGCAGCATCACCATGAATCAGTACCGGCAAAACTACACTACCCGTTTTATCTTTACGTCGATGTTGCCGCGCGCGCACCGATCCTCCCACCACTGGACTAATGATTTCCAGATGTGAGGGATTAAACAAGAGTGCCAGGTGTACGATGCCGCCAGGTGTCTCGATGTCCGATGAAAAACCCTGATGATATTTCACATCACCCGAACCATTCACCGCTTCCCCACCCGAATTACCTTCAAATTCCTCAAACAGGGAGTTGGGGGCTTTGCCCAAAATATTGGTCAACACATTCAAACGCCCGCGGTGCGCCATGCCTATCACCACTTCAATCACCTTGTTTTCACCGGCTTGCTGCACTAGCTGGCGCAGCATGGGAATCAGGCACTCCGCCCCTTCCAGTGAAAACCGTTTTTGACCCACGTAACGCGTGTGCAGATAACGCTCAAATTCCGTAGCTGCTAACAGAGAATTCAACATATCCAAGCGTTGTTCTTTGTTAAACTCGTTTTGACTACCATCACTTTCCACCCGCTGCTGTACCCAACGTTTTTGCTGGGTGTCAGTGATGTGCATGTACTCCAGACCGATGTGACCACAATACGAACGGCGCAGTACTTCAAGAATTTCTTTCAGCGGCGCTGTTTCTTCACCCACTAGAGACCCTGTGTTAAATACGGTTTCCATGTCGGCATCATTTAGTTTATGAAAGGCGGGATGCAGCTCCGGCACCAGATCCTGATCACGTAATTCCAGCGGGTCGAGATCCGCATGTTCATGACCACGAAAGCGGTAAGCATTAATCAGTTGCAACACCGACACCTGCTTGGCATCCAGGCAGGATTTATCCGCCGCCAGCGGTACAGTGTTCACCATCGCTCGCGGATGTCGTGCCAGACGTTTAAATTCTTCCCGGATGGCCTGGTGATCCACTTCATAACCGGCAACACCACCGGTCATGGCCTGGGAAAATTTCTCGTCCGCAAAAAGGGCTCGCCAATCTGCACCAACCGAAGAGGGGTCTTGCTGGTATGCAGCGTATTGCTCCTCCACGAATGCCGCATTGCTGCTGAACAAATAGCTGCTATCCCACATGTCTTTCATTGCTGCTGTCATACGACCTTTTTCCTCTATTTTTCCTTTTAGATCAATAGCAAACTCGATAAAAATCCTATCGGCAACGGTGCGTGAAGCTTTACATCAGGTACGCTTCCACAATCATGCTGAATTTGAAATTTTCTCTCCTTTTTCTCGTCTATTTCTTCCCAACATGGTATTCAATTAAGTGGGCACGTCACCAGCTCCGATTTAAGTCATCTCGCAAAGAGTCCGATAAGTATTTCTAAGGATGAGATAACCTGAAATGGCGGATATTTTTGCAGGGGGCGAAATCATCGACACTGGTGTAACTTATTGTATTTTAATATCTTTAACAGTCTACGTGGTCGATACGCCGTAGTTGCCGGATTGGTTTCAGCCGTTGTGCTGATGAGCGCTTATTTGGGCTACACACAGTTAGAACAAGCGCGCAAAGCCACCGCTGAAAACATTGCCGCACGTACTCAGCTGCTGGAACGCAGTCGCATGGTACGTGATGCCGTGTGGACTACCCGTGAATCGCTGGCTGCCTTCTTACTGGATCCCAATATTGTTGAACAGCGCGGCGCCATTCAACGCTCGATCACCGATGCACGCGTGCAAACAGAAATGCTCTTCGAGCATCGCTGGGTTAAACAACACAATTACCAGAAAAACATCGGCATCCTCAAAAATACCCTGGCCGAATTGAACGTCGCCATTGATGAACTAATCCAGACCCGTGTCGATATTAACCGGCAATATCCGGCGCTGGCATTAGCGCGCAGCAACATGCTCCCCAACCACAGTGTTTTTTATACGGCAGCAGACCTCGCCATCAATGAAATTCTCGAAGAGCAAGTAACTTTCCGAAACCAGGAAGCTTATCAAAGCTTTGTGCAAATCCGGCATATCTGGACACAGATGATTTCCAATTTCCGCATGTACCTGGCCAATCGGCTAGGTTCATTTGATGAATCAGTATTGCCCGTCCAAGAACAAGATGTGTATACCCAATTTAAGGGTTTGCAGCACTTGTTAAATAAACTAAAGAACATGGACAAGCTGGGGCAACTTGAATTTCAGGGCAGCGCCTCATTGGATGATTTGACCATCGCATCTAAAAAATGGTTCGATACATTCTCAGAAATCAAAAAAATTCATCATTCTGATGAATGGCGCGCTGACGCCAAACTCATTCGCACCACCATAAAACCCCGAATGGAAGTAGCTTGGAGCCTGCTCATCAATTTAGATAAGAGCATTGAAGATTCGGCCAATGATGATGTCTCCATTCTCACCCGTGTCGCAGAACATCAAACGCAGACGCTCTGGATGTTCACTGCCTTGTGTTTAAGCTTAATCATTTTTGGCTTTTATGCACTAGAAAGGATGATTATTCGACCGGTAACATCCATCGCACTGGCCTTAAAAACCGAATCCGAAAACCCGGAAAATACTACGACACTGAAGCACTATGGCACTCGTGAAACCCGGGACCTGGTGAATGCATTCAGCTCTATGCGCAAGCAGGTGCAAGCACGCCAGGTTGCTTTAGAATATCATGCTATGCACGATTCGCTGACCAATCTTAGCAATCGCAATCGACTTACGGACAACCTGACCATCGCCATCAGGAACGCCGCCATCGACAACGGCACTCTCGCTTTGCTGGTGCTGGATCTTGATCACTTCAAAGAAGTTAACGATACCCTGGGACATCCGGCTGGCGACCAGTTACTCATTGAAGTCGGCAGACGGCTCTCTGGATTATTACGCAACGGCGATACCATTGCGCGTCTCGGTGGTGATGAGTTTGCGATTTTGCTACCCACTGCCAATGATATTCATGCCATAAAGATTGCGGAAAAAATTACTGGCACATTGTCGCACCCCTTCAACTTTGAGAGTCGGCAGCTTTACGCCAGCGCCAGCATCGGCATTACCGTTTACCCGCAGCACGGCGCGAATGCAAACATTCTGATTCAACACGCAGACATTGCTATGTACGAGGCCAAAAATACCAAATCAAAATTGGCTGTTTATGATCCCGACAAAGACAATCATAGCTTGCAACGTCTTGGGCTCATGGCCGACCTGCGTGAAGCCCTTAAACAAGACGGTCTGGAAGTCTATTACCAGCCACAGGTTACTATCGCCGATAACAAAGTCATAGGCATGGAGGCCTTGCTCCGTTGGAAACATCCGGAATACGGTTTTATTTCACCCGAAGAAATCATCATGCTGGCGGAACAGACCGGGCTGATTCACGACGTCGCATTATGGATGTTAAATAGTGCCGTCATGCAAACCAAGCAATGGATGGATGCCGGCATTGAGCTGACGGTTGCAGTAAACTTGTCCGCATACAATCTTGAAGATGATCGGCTGATCAATCAGGTGAAAACCCTGCTAGCGCGGACGCGCTTCCCTGCAAACCACCTAAGCCTGGAAATCACCGAAAATGCCATGATGGCAAACCCTGAACGTGCCGTAGATATTCTGACCCAACTTGATGAAATGGGCATAAAGATTTCCGTGGATGATTTTGGCACCGGATTTTCGTCGCTGGGCTATCTCAAACGTTTACCGGTAAACGAATTAAAAATCGATAAATCCTTTGTCACCGATATGGCCAATGACGAAAATGATGCGGTAATCGTGCGCTCCACCATCGACCTCGCACATAACCTGGGATTGAAAGTGGTGGCAGAAGGTGTGGAAGATCAGGAAACCTGGAACCTGCTGAAAATATTAAGTTGCGACATTGCCCAGGGGTACTTGATGAGCCCACCGGTGTCCGCCACTGAATTTTGGGATTGGTTAAAAGTACGGCATCCACACCTTGCAACGATACAACCTTTCACCAGTCACACTGCAAGCTGATGAGGCTTCTATTAACCTGGTTTCAAAATAGATCATCCTGATCCATTTTGAGTCGCCCGCAAAACACAGGTGCAAATATGTGAATTTTGCTTATGTTTTTCCGGCTCATGTTGGCTATCGTCAACGGCGTTGCATCCCTGCACCGCACTATTAATCCAGCCGGATTAATAACCTACTGGCGCGGTCAATTCCGGTTTACAGATTGCATTCGAAATACGCTGACCAGTAATCCGCTTCAACAATGCAAACAAGTCATCAAGGTTTAGTGGCTTGTGCACAATGGTATAAGCCGTTTGTTTAACGGCCTCTCTGGCTAGGTGATCAAATTCTTTTTCCAAACCACTGATCATAATCGCCACCGAACCAGGGGTGATTTTTTTAATGGCCAAATAGAGCTCCAAACCATTCATCACCGGCAATTGGGTATCGATCAAAATAATATCGAAGTGAATTTGCTCGGCAAGCTCCAACGCATCGTGTGGTGAAGACGTGACTTTTACCCAGTAACCCTGCTGTTTGAGTGAGTCCTCCACGCGGCTCGCGGTATCGGCGTCATCCTCAACAACCAAAATCGCGGTTTCGCGCACATCCTGAATCAGCCCCACCACATTCTCAATATCCAGCGGCTTGGACAAAAAGGCGATAGCCCCTTCTTCCAGTGCGGCACGTTTTAAATCATCCATACTGTAAGCGCTCATCATCACCACCCGCACGGATTCACTGTGGCGGCGGATGCGCCGAAAGGTTTCGACACCATCAATGCCCGGCATGCGCACATCCAGCAATACCACGTCGTAGCTATCCTTTTCACACATCTCCACTGCGCTCAAACCATCAACGGCAGTGTCGATTACATATCCTTCGTCGCCGAGAATGTCGGCCAATGTGGTACGCATATTGGTTTCATCATCCACCACCAAAATTCTTTTTGCGTCTACATCCAAGAGATTCTCCCTCCACGCAATGAACACATAAGTGTTTGTTGCGTAACTACTAGTTGACTGTCTGCGAGTTTTAGAAACTCATCTAACTAAAGGTCGTGATTAAATAACGTTACGCTTCCGCATGCAAGTTAAGCTGAAGTTTATTTAGTCTCTTTCTGATTTCCTCGTGGCAAAACCAGCAAAAATTCCGCGCCTTTTGGAGCGTCATTCACATTGAGTAAGTGATGATCTGACACATAACTCAATTCCCCACCGTGACCACGAGCAAGTTCCCGTGAAATCCACAAACCCAAACCATTGCCCTTGGCTCTGGTGGTGTACAGTGGTTCAAAAATTTTTCCCTGCGCCTCAGCACTAACACCAGGGCCGCTATCTATCAAACGCAATTGATACTGGCCGGTATTTTCACTGGCGATTAAACGGATCACACCAGCCTCGTCACCTGCACCACCAATTGCCTGGATGGCATTACCCATCAGATTTCTTAACACTTGTGTTAATTGCGCCGGGTCGGCGCGCATCATGAATGGCGTGGGCTGCCGCTGATACTGCCATTGAATGTGTGCAGGGAACACCCTGGAGCTCACGATAGATTCCACCAGTTCATCCAGGTTCACCCACTGCACCACGGGTTCTTTGGTGCGTGACGTTGACAACAAGTCTGAAATAATATGATCAGCTGCCGCCACCTCTCGCTTAATCATGTCAAGGTACTGCACAACTTTTTCATCCAGCTTGCCATCGGCTCCCGGATATTTTCGTTTCAAATAATAAACCGCGTTGCTAATCACGCCCAACGGATTACGTAACTCGTGACTCACGGTGGCAGTGAGCTGGCCAAGGGTGGCAAGGCGCTCTTGCCGTAACAATTTTTCCTGGGCTGCTTCAAGTTCCAGCGTGCGCTTACTCACCAGTTCTTCCAACGAGTCACGGTGCTGAGCCAGTTCCTGCTCAATGGTTTTAAGGCGCGTGATATCGGTCACCGTGCCTACGTAGCCGCCATCAGCAAACGCTGCCTTCACCGCCTGCACATACACCCAAACCACCTTGCCTTGCGTACTGACGATGCGATATTCGCCCGCATAAGGAAAGCCCGTCTTGGCGCAATAATCCCACTCCTGAAAGACCCTATCGCGATCATCAGGGTGCAATGTCTCAGCCCATCCCGTTCCAAAAAATTTTTCCTGTGGCAGTCCGGTGATTTCACTGTAGCGTTCGTTAACATAAATACACTGTCCTTCAGCATTGGTGTTAAAAATGCCTACCGGCGATACTTCCGCCAAGGTTTGATAACGCTGCTCGCTACGTTTCAGTGAATTGTAGGATGCCTCTAAACGTGAGGCCATGGCATTAAAAGCGCGCGCCGTAGCACCAATTTCATCCCGCGTTTTTATCTCCACACGAACACCGAGGTCACCGCCAGTCATCGTGCGCGCCGCATTGGCCAGCGTTGCCAAATTACGCGTTAATAGCACACCCACTAATGCCAGCAGCACAAAGGTAATCGCCACTTCACCACCAGCGATTAACATGCCTTCACGTTGTAGCGTGTTTATGGTCAACTGCAAAAAACTTGTATCAATACTTAAATTTAATTTTCCCACCGGGTTGCCAATCAACGTAATTGGTACATCCAAATTCTGGTATAAACTGATATCGCTAAACCCCTGAGCGCCTTTTGTGCTGCTATGTGCCTGTGGTTTTTCACCCACTTCGGCTACGGTATGTTGCTCTTCATCCGATATTCTAAGGTACTCAATGCCATCTTTACGGACTACCTGACTAATAATCTCGTCCAGGGTCGCATAATCTCGTTCCACCAGAGGCGTAGCCAGACTGGCATTCAACAGGGGGATAATTTCTTGCACCCGATAACGGGTTTGGTCTTCCAATGCCTGGGTGGCAATAGACGCGCTGTTGCTGATCAAAAATGCCAGCATGACAATTTCCACCACTATGCTGGTGAGTGCGAGTTTGAAACGTAACGAACGAAAACCGTATTTCTGTATCGCCATTAATGTTGCGATCCGCTTAGCTGCTGTGGCGCAACCAAGTGCTGTAGCTTGGCATTCAGTTCCGTAATAAAGGGACTGAGGCGATGCATCGCTGCATCAGTAATCGGTCCCATATCGCCATAACCCATTGTCGCAAAAAAGGCCTTACCAGCACCATCGGCGGTAAAAGCCAGCATTGCTCGCCGCAGTTGTTGATATTCAAGATCGGATAAATTGGGGCCAGCCATAAACATCATGTGCGGCACTTTTTTGGTGCTGGTCAAAATACGCAAATGACTATTGACCCTGAGTGGCATGTTTTCAAACACGGCTGCCGAGGTCACCGCCGCCTCGGCATCTCCTCGAGCCACGGCCAAAATAGCAGTGTTATGCGAAGCTGAATGTATCACCTCCACATCCACGCCAGGTCGCAAACCATTATCACGCAGCCACTGCTCCCCTAAAAAAGTAATAATTGCCAATGTATCGGGAGTGACCAAGGTGCGTCCCCGCAAATCTGCTGCCCTATGAACGGGGCCATCGCGCACAACAATAATACTGCCATCCAACTCGCGCAGTAGACGACTAACGCGTCGGTAGCCAAATTCTGCTTCTGCCTGCGCCGCAAAATGGGGCGCAGTGTGATACAGATCGTACTGCCCCTGCCGTGCGCGCTCAATGTAGGTGGCAAAATCCGGCGCCGTGCTCATAATCACAGAACGCCCCAGCGCCTTCTCAAGGTATTGTTTAAGTGGCGTGTAATAGGCGAACAATTTCCGAGTGCTCAAATAAGGCAACAAGCCAAATTGCAGGGGACGCTGCGCCGACGCCGTCGCGCCCCCAGCTTTGGTGGGCATTACGCCCCACACCTGCCCGGAGACGAACAGAAATAACCCTATGAGCAAGCACACTCTGGATCGCCCCCATTTCTTCTTCATTCCCTGATACATTGGCTGGCTCATTCACTGTTCAGCATCGTTATTTAAGTAGCTTCTGACCATACCAGAGCCATTCGTAAAACGGTAATCCACAGGAAAATCTACCCATAAAACATCAACATGCCAGTTTTTTCCGCGCTACTGGCGATGACGGAAAAATCAACTAGAACCACAACAAGCACGACGAAACGAGGGGCCAATTCAACCCCACAAAAATGAACGCTGAATATTATCTTGATTATTCAGTATTCAGCAGCTACAGTATTTGACCATGAATGCCAGCGCTCAAAACGACAAACTCGATCCCACCGAAGAAACCCGCACGCGCATCCTTGCCGCGGCCAGCGAGCGCTTCACCCAGTTCGGTTACAACAAGACCACCATGGCAGAGATTGCCGATGACTGTGACATGTCCGCCGCCAATCTCTATCGCTTTTTCAAAAACAAACTGGATATTGGTGCCAACCTGGCCTGCAATTGTCTGGGCACCGAATTATCAGAAACCAAAGAGATCGTGCAGCAAACGCAACACACCGCAGCAGAACGCCTGCGCGATGCGGTGCTGCAAATCCTCAACTACACCCACGGCCAGTGGGCGGACAATCCACGCATGAACGAAATGGTCAACGCCATTTGTGATGCGCGCATGGATATCGTGGATGAGTACAAGCGGAACCAGCATGGCCTAATCGTTTCACTGTTGGAGGACGGTATCAAGAATGGCGAGTTTTCCATTGACGATGTGCATGATACCGCCGTGGCCATTCTCACCGCCATTACCGCCTTTAGCATGCCGCAGCTCATGCCCCTGTACAGTTTTGACACTTTCAAAGAACGCGCCGAGAGCGTGGTACGCCTATTACTGACTGGGCTTATAAAACGCTAATCACCGCTCGCCTCAGACATCCACGGGAAAAGGAGATCCCCATGTACACACCCACCTCACTACAAATAGGAAGCCATCATGAGTGAATCCACTGCGATTGTCCGTTATGCCCAATGGGTCACCCGCCACCCCTGGCTGACTATCCTCGGCGCAATATTAGTCGTGATGGCCGCCGCCAGTGGTGGCAAATACCTCGCCTTCAAAACTGATTACCGGGTGTTTTTCAGTGCCGACAACCCACAACTGCTGGCCTTCGAATCACTGGAGGCTCAGTACACCAAAAACGACAACGTGATGTTCATCCTCGCCCCCAAGGATGGCA
The DNA here is from genome assembly GCA_964645165.1 of uncultured Ectothiorhodospiraceae bacterium. Taxonomy (GTDB): domain Bacteria; phylum Pseudomonadota; class Gammaproteobacteria; order SZUA-152; family SZUA-152; genus SZUA-152. The sequence continues at coordinate 7,119 of CAZXZI010000010.1, read as the reverse complement.
ATGCCTTCAGCAAAAAAACGCTGCAGGAAGTGACGGATCTCACCGAGCAGGCCTGGCAACTGCCCTATTCCATTCGCGTTGATTCAATATCCAACTTCCAATACACCGAAGCACAGGGCGATGACCTCGTCGTCGGTGACCTGGTAAGTGAAGACGCCAACCTCGACGACAGCGCCGTACGTGACAAGATCCGTGCCGTCGCCCTGACCGAGCCCATGTTGCTCAATCGCCTGGTTCCCAAACGCGGTCATGTCACCGGTGTCAACGTCACCGTACAACTCCCGGGTGAAAAACTCACCGAGGTGCCGGAAGTGGTGGCCTTTGCGCGCCAACTGGCGGACCAGATGCGCGCCAAATATCCGGACGTGGACATCCATCTCAGCGGCATGGTATTGATGAACAACGCCTTCGCCGAGGCCTCGCAGGCCGACATGAAAAAACTGGTGCCCATCAGCTTCGCGCTGATGCTGGTGACCCTGGGGCTGATGATCCGCGGAATCACCGGTACCGCGGTAACCATGGTGGTGATCATCGGCTCCATCATGGCAGGCATGGGGCTGGGTGGTTATCTCGGCTTTCCGTTGACGCCGCCTTCCGCCTCCACGCCCACCATCGTGCTCACCATGGCCATCGCCAACTGTGTGCACATCCTGGTAAGCATGCTGCATGAGATGCGCATGGGTCGTCCCAAAAAGGAGGCCATCATCGAAAGCATGCGTATCAACATGCAGCCGGTGTTCCTCGCCAGCCTCACCACCGCCATCGGTTTCATGAGCATGAATTTTTCCGACGTGCCGCCCTTCCATCACCTCGGCAACATGGTCGCCATGGGCGTGGTGGCGTCTTTCTTCCTCGCCGTTACCCTGCTGCCCGCCGCGATGTCCTTGCTGCCCGTGCGCGTGCGTCAGGTACAAAACGATGACAGCCACTTCATGTATGTACTGGGTGACTTCGTGGTGCGTCAACGCCGCAAACTAATTTGGGGCATGGCGCTGTTCACCATCATTCTGGTCGCCGCGATTCCGCGCAACGAACTCAACGATGTGTTCGTGCACTACTTTGATCACACCGTGCCTTTCCGTAATGATGCCGATTTTATGACCGCCAATCTCACTGGTCTTTACATCATGGATTATTCGTTAGACTCGGGAGAAAATGGCGGCATTAGCAAACCTGCTTTTCTCAAAGATGTGGACGCCTTCGCCAAGTGGTTCCGCAAACAACCGGAGACCATTCACGTCAGCACCCTCAGCGACACCATGAAGCGCCTCAACAAAAACATGCATGGTGACGACCCCGCCTGGTATCGACTGCCGAAGGAACGCGACCTGGCGGCGCAATACTTGTTGTTATACGAGATGTCGCTGCCCTATGGATTGGATCTTAACAACCAGATCAACGTTGCCAAATCCGCAACGCGTTTTACCGCCACCTTGAAAACCATGTCCAGCAACGATCTGTTGGCTCTGGAAAAACGTGCCGGCACCTGGCTAGCCGCTAATGCGCCGCACATTATCAAACCGCAGGGTAGCGGTACTACGTTAATGTTCGCGCACATCGGTAAACGCAACATCATTAGTATGTTGAGCGGAACCACCGTGGCACTGATCGCCATTTCCATGATCCTCATTTTTGCCCTGCGCTCGGTTAAAATCGGCCTCATCAGTCTGATGCCCAACCTTATTCCCGCCGCGATGGGCTTCGGTCTGTGGGGGCTGCTGGTGGGTGAAGTGGGGTTGAGTCTATCTATCGTCGCTGGCATGACTTTAGGGATTGTGGTGGACGACACCGTGCACTTCCTCAGCAAGTACCTACGTGCGCGACGTGAAAAGAATCTTGATGCCGAGGCAGCAGTACGCTACGCCTTCCGCAGCGTAGGCATGGCGTTATTCACAACCTCGGTGGTATTAGTGGTGGGCTTTTTAGTGTTGTCTCTGTCCAGTTTCGAACTGAACTCCGGCATGGGTCTGCTCACCGCCATCGTCATCTCTTTTGCCCTACTGGCGGACTTCTTCCTGCTACCACCATTATTAATGACACTCGACCGCAAAAAACTAGGGAACCTCTGATTAATTCTGGGACAACGAGATTGTGAGATGAAATTATTCAGCGCAAGGCGTAAATTGCAACCAATAGCCAGTCTATTGGTAAAATTTACAACGCCGCGATGGATGATTTCAGCCGCAAGATCGCGTTCCATGAATTAACCAGAGGTTCCCTAGCTGCTAAACAGGAGCACACTCATGCGTAGACTATTTATCGTTACCTTAGGATTGATTGCCTTTCTTCCCGCCCTGGCAGCAGCTGAGACACCGGAAGAAAAGGGGCTGGCCATTGCCATCGAAGCTGACAAACGCGACGCCGGCTGGCGGGATCAGACCGCCAGCCTGGAAATGGTGTTGCGCAATCGTCACGGCCAGGAAAGCAAACGCAAAATCAGAAGCAAGACTCTGGAAATGAAAAATGATGGCGACAAGTCCATGAGCATCTTCGACACGCCACGTGATGTGAAAGGCACCGCCTTTTTGAGCTACACTCACGCGCTCAAACCCGACGAGCAGTGGCTGTACCTGCCTGCGCTAAAACGCATCAAACGTATTTCCTCTAACAACAAATCCGGCCCCTTCATGGGCAGTGAATTTTCTTACGAAGACCTTTCTTCACAGGAAGTGGAAAAATACACCTACAAATATCTACGCACCGAAAAACTGGGTGAACGAGAAGTTTTTGTCATCGAACGTAAGCCCGCTTACAAGCATTCCGGTTACACACGTTTGATCACCTGGTTGGACACAACAATGTATCGCCCACTAAAGATTGAGTTTTACGATCGCAAAAAGGCGCTATTAAAAACCTTAACTTATGCAGGCTACAAACAATACGAAGGACAATTTTGGCGCCCCGACGATATGAACGTCGTCAATCATCAAACCAAAAAAAGCACGGAACTGCACTGGAAAGACTATCGTTTCAAAACAGGTCTTAAAGCACGTGATTTTGATCGCAATAGTTTAAAACGCGCGCGTTAGACAAAACATGAACTCCCATAACACCTACCGTCATTCCGGAGAAGGCCGGAATCCAGTGGCTTTAAAAAACATCTGGATGCCGGAACAAGTCCGGTATGACACTGAGGTATTAATTAGAACGACAGCAATATCAATTCACACTTTATTGCTGGCACTCTGTACAATTCTGTTTTCACTTCCTACCATCAGTCATGCCGGTGAATGGTCCGGTTATGTCAACGGCGAGTTTCGTGGCTTTGCCCATAGCCCGGCGGATCCCCGCCAGCATGGCAATAATTTTTCACTCTCAGCACAACCCGAATACTACACAGACTGGGACAACGGCCAACAGAGTTTTACCTTCGTGCCTTTTGTGCGTTGGGATGAAAACGATGACGAACGCAGCCATACCGATATTCGCGAATTCACCTGGTTAAAGGCCGCCGATGATTGGGAACTGCGCGCCGGCATTCGTAAAGTGTTTTGGGGCGTCACGGAATCCCAACACCTGGTGGACATCATCAATCAAACCGATCTGGTGGAAGCCACAGACGGCGAAGAAAAACTCGGCCAACCCATGATCAATCTCGCGCTGATTCGCGACTGGGGCACACTGGATTTATTTATACTGCCCGGCTTTCGTGAACGCACCTTTCCTGGTGTAGATGGAAGGCTACGCACCGCCCTGCCGGTGGATACCGATCAAGCCATTTACGAATCCAGCGACGAAAATCAGCACATCGATTACGCCGCACGCTGGACGCAGGCCATCGGCGACTGGGATGCCGGCCTCAGCTATTTTAATGGCACCAGTCGTGATCCACGTTTTGTCCTCGGATTAAACGACAAGGGCCAAACCGTACTCATCCCGGCTTACGATCTCATTGAACAATGGGGGCTGGATCTGCAAGCCACGCTGGATGATTGGCTGTGGAAATTTGAAGCCATTAATCGTTCCGGCCAGGCGGATCTTTCCGGTCAGAATAAACGCTACACCGCACTCACCGCAGGCTTCGAATATACCTTCGTCGGCATTGCCGAAAGCAACATGGACCTCGGCGTCATCTCGGAATATCTCTACGATGATCGCGGCAATAACGCGCCCACCCCCTTTGCAGACGACATCCTATTTGGCGCCCGCCTCACCCTCAATGACGAGCAGTCCACCGACTTTCTGTTTGGTATTATTTTTGACACTAACGACAACACACGCCTGTTTAGTCTCGAGTCCAGCCGACGCATTGGTGAAGATTGGAAAATCACCGTAGAAGGGCGCGCCTTTGTGAACATTACAAAAACCGATTTGTTGGCTGGCGTTCGTAAAGATGATTATCTGCAAGTGGAGCTGGCGCGTTATTTCTAAACAAAGACGGTATGCAAACCCACTCCTTCAACCTGACAGGAGAACTAAACAATGTTCATCGTGTTGCTTAAATTTTCAAACAATAAAAGCCAGGCTGCTGAATTGATGGAAGGCCACAACAATTGGCTCAGTCGTGGATTTGATGATGACGTATTTTTGTTAGCTGGTAGTTTGCAGCCCAGCATGGGTGGTGGACTTCTTGCACACAACACATCATTGGAAGATCTCCAAAGCAGAGTGAACGACGACCCGTTTGTTGCAGGAAATATGGTTAGCGCAGAAATTCTTGAAATCTCGCCAGGCAAAGCGGATGGACGACTTGAGTTTCTGCTTAACTGAGATTGGTAGGTTGGGGTGCCAACAGTAGGCGCAATAGGCGAACAACGAACCCCAACTCATTCCCCCGCTTGTTGGAGTTCACAAAAGCCGTTCAACCCAAGCTACAGAACTACCGATTCACCATTGCCCCATTAACTTATGAGTTTTTTCCCGTATTTGGCGGAATGATTAAGAAGCAAAACGTTAGTCGGTATTAGAAATATGAATATCGATAACGTCTCTCCGTCATACCGGCGCACGACTCCATGGATGGAGGCGGTAGAGCGACGCAGGAAGCCAAAGCCGAGACCGGAATCCAGTGGCTTTAATGACTTACCAGATACCGGCCTGCCGCCGGTATGTTAATGTAGAGTTATTGGAGCGGCGGTGCTACCGATAAAAAAACGAGCATAAAAACCGAGGCAAAAAAACGGGTAAGAGAGGAATGGTACTGACTTAAGCCGGAACCCCCAATTTCCCAGTATGTTCGTCATTCCGGCCTCCGCCGAATGACGGTAGCATTAGGCTTAAGTCAGTGCCATTCAGGTTAGAGAGTATTTTTCTAATCTTAGATTTCATTGCTCTCCGATCCGGCATTTCGTCATTGGTGAGAACTTATAACAACTATCCCATATCAACCGATAAAAGAGTAATCATGAATAAAAGAACTCGAGACAACCTACTATTAATCCTCGCCATTATTCTAATGACAGCCGGGGTAATTTCGGCCTTATATTTTCCACAATAAGCACGCTTGTCGGAAACGATAAACCCAGGCCTAAACTTAGCGCTTCATGCGATTGCTCACAGCACATAAAACAACATGATCAAATAGTGCGAAATACTCCCGGCAAGCACGAACAAATGCCAGATGCCATGGCCGTGTTTAATGCGATCATCAAGGGCGTAAAAAATAATACCGCCGGTATAAAACAGCCCGCCCAGCACCAACAGTACCAGTCCACCGGTAGGCATGATTTGAACCAGGGGGTACAAAGCCACCACGATCAACCAGCCCATTAACAGATAGATGCCCATCTGGATGCGCCGCGAACCCTGTCGGCGCAGACTATCTACCACGATACCGATCATCGCCAGCCCCCAGACGATACCGAACAAACTCCAGCCCCAGGCACCATGTAGAGTAACCAGTGTCAGTGGCGTGTAGGTGCCGGCGATGAGCAGGTAGATAGCCACATGATCCAGCTTCATGAATATCTGCTTGGCGCGCCCGCGTAGCGAGTGGTACAGCGTCGACAAAGCGTACAGTAGAAACAGGGATGTACCATAGACACTGAAACTGACGATCTTCCACACATCACCTTTTAGGGCGGCAAACACCACCAGTACGACCAAACCAGCCAGCGCCAGTGCGGCGCCCACCAGGTGTGTGATACTGTTTAGTCGCTCGCCGTAATACATGCTCACTCCGATCCGTAGGCCGCTGCAAAGGTTCCCAAATATATCAACGTACAAAATTCTTTCAACTACTCCCTGATGACGCACTGAGGGAAAAGGATTCAAGGCTTGGCACTCTAATTCCACTAGAATGATAGCGTGGGTGAGGTACGAACCCCAATCCACTCCTGACTTGTTGGGGTTCACAAAAACCGTTCACCCCAACCTACTGACCGACCGATTATAAATACTAGGACAGCACATGAGCACCACCATAAAAGGGCTCGATGGAAAACCACGTTGTAAATGGTGCGATGCCGCTCCAGAGTTTTTCCATTATCACGATACCGAATGGGGATTCCCTGTCGACGATGATTACCGCTTGTTTGAAAAATTGAGTCTGGAGAGTTTTCAGTCCGGACTGAGCTGGCGCACCATTCTCGCCAAACGCGAAAACTTCCGCGCCGCCTTTGATGATTTCAACTTTGATAAAGTAGCACACTTCACCCAACGTGATATCAATCGACTGCTCAAAGATGTAGGCATCGTCCGACATCGCGGCAAAATAGAAGCCACCATCAACAACGCAAAACGCGCACAAGAAATCGTCAAACAGGAAGGTTCACTCGCCGCCTTTCTCTGGCGTTACGAACCAAACGTAAAAAACCTTGCAAAACCACAAAGCGCATCGACCTCTGCGGAATCAATCACCCTGTCAAAAGATCTGAAGAAACTTGGCTGGAAATTCTTTGGCCCAACGACCGCATATGCCTTTATGCAGGCCATGGGGCTGATCAATGACCATGTTGAAGGCTGCATGTGCAGGGCTAAGGTTGAGCGTGCGCGAAAAAAATTCAAACGGCCCGGGTGCTGATACCCCATACATCCATTTCAGAACCATGGAAAAATATTCGCGCACGACGCGCATTATTGAATTAACTGATATTACATCCAGCATTACACGATGTGTGGTGAAATGGAATATTCCCCCACTTTGGGGTATTTCTACAGTCAATATTCCAGGCACACCCC
>CAZXZI010000009.1:38104-41072 GCA_964645165.1 uncultured Ectothiorhodospiraceae bacterium | reverse complement strand
CTATACACGCCGGCATCATCGAACCCGGCCACTTCCGTTTCCAGGCGGTGGGCGAAACGGTGCTCAATCTGGAAATGCACCTGGGCTACACCCACAAAGGCATCGAAAAGATCGCCGAGGGTCGTGACCCGGCAGGACTGGCGCGGCTCGCCGGGCGGGTCTCCGGCGACTCCACCGTGGCCCATACCTGGGCCGCCTGTCAGGCCATGGAGCGCGCCGCCGGGGTGGATGTACCGCCGCGTGCACTGGCGATTCGCGCCGTGCTGGCCGAACGCGAACGCATCGCCAACCATCTGGGCGACATCGGCGGCATCTGCAACGACGTGGGTTTTGCCTTCGCGTTCATGCAATTCTCCCGCCTGCGCGAAGACTGGCAGCGCGGCAATCACGCCATATTCGGCCATCGCCTGCTCATGGATCGCATCGTGCCCGGCGGCATGTGGCGCGACCTCAGCCCCCAGTGCGCCAAGCTGTTGCTGGCTGAAAATGCTCAACTCCGCCCAGAACTGGACTCGCTGTTGCCCGTCCTCGACGACCACCCCTCGCTGGAGGATCGGCTGCTCGGTGCCGGGCTGCTGTCCCCGGAGACGGCAAAGACCCTGGGCGTGGTCGGCTATGTCGGCAAGGCCAGCGGTATCGATCTGGACCTGCGCCGCGACCACGGCTACGCCCCCTACAATCGGCTGCGCGTAGAATCACCCTGCCTCAGCAACGGCGACGTCGCCACCCGTCTACAGGTGCGCGCCGAGGAAATCGGTCACTCCCTGACACTGTTGGATCAACTGCTGAAGCGCCTGCCCACGGGCCCGCTGAAAGCGGAGTGGTGTACCCCCAAAGCCGGCAGCGAGGGCCTCGGCCTGGTGGAGGGCTGGCGCGGCGAGATCGTCACCCACGTGCGCTTCGGCAGCGACGGCCGCATTGCCCGCTTCTTCCCCCGCGACCCCAGCTGGCTCAACTGGCCCGCCATGGAGCAACTGATCGATGGCAACATCGTCCCCGACTTCCCGGTGTGCAACAAATCCATCAACGGCTCGTACTCGGGTGAGGATCTGTAGTCATGCTTAACATTCACCACAGAGACACAGAGAACACGACGGCATGCCAAACCTGGACTGTTGGGGTTTGCCTCCGTTCACTCCAGCCTGCACCGAATGCAAGGCACTCCACATGCTAAGAATCCTCGACAAAATCCGCCGTATCGGCATCATCACCGAACGTGTCCCGCGTAACGCCGAGCTCGAAGCCCTGGGTAAACAGGTCAAACGCCACATCGACAAACGCTTCGCCGGCAGTCTCGCCCTGCGCGCCGTAGACGCCGGTTCCTGCAACGGCTGCGAACTGGAGATCCACGCGCTGAATAATCCCTACTACGACGTCGAACGCTTCGGCGTGCACTTCGTCCCCTCGCCGCGCCACGCCGACGCGTTGCTGGTCACCGGCCCGGTGTCGCGCCACATGGAAGCCGCACTAAAAAGCGCCTACGCGGCCACGCCTAACCCAAAATGGGTGATCGCCTGCGGCGACTGTGCTTGTAATGGTGGGGAATTCGGCGTGAGTTACGCCAGTTGCGGCGCGGTGGAAAATGTTATTCCCGTGGATGTCACCATCCCCGGATGTCCACCCACACCTGATGATCTGCTGCGTGGATTGCTGGCGGCGATGAAGGGATGAATTGATGGTGGGGATGTTAACGCTAAGACACGGCACATTGTCTTGCGTAGTCATTTAACAAACGAATGCTTAACGGCTGTTTAGCTCTAATACAATATTGGCTCTGGAATACATCGGATGTTGCCCTGATTGACTAGCGATAAAACCAAACTGTTCATAAAGTTCTATTGCAGGTTGGAGCTTCGCATTTGAGACCAGGTAGACTTTTTTAGCCTTCACTTCACGCGCTTTAGATAGGCATGTTTTCATTAACACTTTACCCAAACCTTTACCTTGATAAGCGGGTGAGACAGCCATGCGAGCTAACTCAAACACTATCTCCTTCATTAAATAACGCACAAACAGCAACAACTTTACGCTCTAAAACAAGACTAAAAATATAACCACCGTCTTCTATAATTTTTGATGGGTTATTTGCTAGCGCAACATCAGCCTCTTCTATTGAAAAATATTGAGAAATCCATTCCTCATTCAGCTTAATAAAGTCAGCTAAATGTTCTTTGTTGTTTTCGTGTATTTCCATTTTTTACACATCAAAACCAGGCTCAATATAAAATATATTTCTAACATTTTAGAAAACTATGTTCTGACCCACTGCCCGAACTGCAAACACACTATCCGTCATTCCGGCGCACGACTTCATGGACGCGGGAGGTAAAGCAACGCATGGAGCAGTTGCCGAGGCCGGAATCCAGAAAAAAAGCGACAATAGAAGATTTTGGATCTTGGCCTGTGCCGATGGCAGGAACATTAATTTCAATCACCCATCTTTCAAACCTGATTCTATTTACGTTTTTTGTCGAATAGGCATCAGCTTGCCGATCCATACTGAACTCACCACCAGAAACACAAATAGCATTGTTTCACTATCAATAGCCTCACCAAGTAATAGTCCAGAAGCAAATAAGGTGACAAAAGGTTGAAGTAGTTGCGCCTGGCTGACTCTGGCGACACCCCCCAACGCCAAGCCTTTGTACCATACAAAAAATGCGAGCAGTTGGCTGACTAGTGCTAAATACAAAAAGCTGGCGTAGCCCGCGATGGTGATGTTGAGCAATGACTCTGGCGCAAAATAGACTGTTGGCACGATGATAAAAGGAAACGCTAGAACAAGCGCCCAACAGATAACTTGCCAGCCGCCGATTTCTTTTGAAAGCTTAGCGCCAACCGCATATCCGATAGCGGCCGAGAGTATTGCGCCTAACAGGGCCATATCTGCCATGCGCGCACCTCCTGAACCCTGCAGAAGCGAATACAAGACAACCAGGCTGCCGCCAACGCCACCCACTAACCAGAA
>CAZXZI010000009.1:0-38004 GCA_964645165.1 uncultured Ectothiorhodospiraceae bacterium | reverse complement strand
CCAGAACCACGCCTCCGTGGGAGGCTGGAACATACTGCATCGCCCATGATGAAAACACAGGAAAACCAACAACAACACCAAGCGCCACGATAAACAATTTCAGCGTTTGATTTTTAGTCGGGAGTTTTTGACGAAACCAGAACAACAATATGGCAGCAAATAGCGATGCCAACACCGCGCGACCAAGGCCGATAAACACAGGATCAAGATAGGGAATCACCATGCGAGTCGCGGGCAGTGTCAAGCCAAAAGCACTTACCCCGATAACGCCTAATAACATTCCTTTGGATTCATTGGTCATTGTCTTTCCTTGACTGCCTAACAATAAATAGTTAGGCACCATCTTCCTTCAAGCTTTGTAGAAGGCTCTACCTTCGTATTTTCAAACAACATTCTGTGCTTTGGTTTGTGCCTTTTTGGGGTAGTTAAAGTTTCGTAGGGTGGGCACTGCCCACCCTACATAGCTTCTCTGCATTCTTCGCGCCTCTGCGTTGAAACGCCTGCGTCAGGTTACTCCACCGCAACACGCTCGAACAGCAGATCCCAAACCCCGTGACCCAGGCGTTGGCCGCGTTGCTCAAATTTTGTCAGAGGTCGCCATTCGGGGCGGGGAGAATAGTTGTTCACACCAGCTAAGTTATGAAATTCTGCGGCGGCGCTCATCACGGCCATCATCTGTTCGGCGTAGTCTTGCCAGTCGGTGGCGAGGTGAAAGACGCCGCCGGGTTTGAGTTTTTGCGCGATGAGGGCGGTGAACTCGGGACTGACGATGCGCCGTTTGTGGTGGCGTTTTTTGTGCCAGGGATCGGGAAAGAACAATTGCACGCGATCAAGGCTGACGTCAGGCAAACGGTGTTTGAGGATTTGCACGGCGTCGTCGCAAAGCACGCGCACGTTGTGCAGGTCGCGTTCCGCCAACAGGCGCATGAGGTTGCCCACGCCGGGGCGGTGCACCTCGATACCAAGGTAGTCGAGGTCGGGGTGTGCGGCGGCCATTTCCGCCAGCGAGGTACCGTTGCCGAAGCCGATCTCCAACACGGTTTGACGCTGGGAGCCGGGCTCGCGGGTGAACAGGACATCCACGTCCAGCGCGGGTTCATTGAGGGCGAGTCGTGTGGCTTCAAGGGTGTCGGGCCCGGCGCTATCGATAGCAAACCGTGACCACAGCTCATCCAGCGCGCGTTGCTGCCCGGAGGTCAGACGGCCTTCTCGGCGCACGAAACTACGAATGGGGCGGTGGTGTTGTTCGGACATGATCGCTAGATTCGGCTGTAAAAACGGGCGTTATTAGTGCATGTCGCAAAAAAAAATGCAACGCACTCTAAACTTCTCCGAACTGAACTGTTGCTCTGCAACTTGAAACCCCTGGGCATTTCTTTACATAATGGGCATCTTGCTGATCAATTCGACGAATGGGCCACTATCAAAAAGAGCCCCCTGCGTTTTGCGGCAAAACTCACTACCGTTCACACCGTGTTTGGAGAATACATCGTGAAGTCATCATTGAACTGGCTGCGCCCCCTGAGGTGTTTGCTGGTGTTTATCAGCCTTTGTGCTGCCGCGTCTGCGGTTGCTGCTCCCACAGAACGTAGCAAAGCCGCTCATCGCAAGCTTGACTCGCGCAACGATGACACCTGCACTTCCTGTCACGAACAGATGAATCACCCGGAGCTCCCTTCGTTGTACACCCGCGAATGTGCCACTTGCCACGAGGGAGAGACCGGGAAGAAAAAAACACAATTCATGGAAATGGACATCACGCCGCCGGAAGACCCCAAGCAACGGGATATTCAACAAGGATTGGATGTCCCCATGTACTACGATAAAACGCGCATCGGCGCAAAACCCAACGAGATGGTGCTTATCCCCGCAGGGGAATTCATCATGGGTACCGATGACCGCCTGCCAGATGAAGGACCCGAGCACAGGGTGAATCTCAAGGCCTACTGGATCGATAAGTACGAGACCACCAATCTGCAATATAAGCAGTTTATCGATTCCACCCAACGACGCTCCCCCACACATTTTGAAAACCGCACCTTTCCGCCGGGCAAGGTGGATCATCCCGTCACCTATGTCACCTGGAATGATGCGCACGACTTCTGTAACTGGGCGGGCAAACGCCTGCCTACCGATCAGGAATGGGAAAAAGCGGCGCGTGGCACTGACGGGCAAATCTTCCCCTGGAGTAATGAATTTGATACCGACAAAGCCAACACCCCGCAGCGCTGGATGTATCTGAAACACGAGGGTGACACGACGCCAGTAGGTGCGTTCAAGGCCGGTGTCAGCCCATACGGACTTTATGATATGTCGGGCAATGTCTGGGAGTGGGTGTCGTCATGGTATCTGCCGTATCCGGGCAATCACCACGACACCGAAAACTACGGCGAAACTTACAAGACCCTCAAAGGGGGATCCTGGTGGGACTGTTCGTTTTACAAGTGCGGGATTTCTGCACCGCTGTACAACCGTTCTTTCTTCCTGCCGCATACCAAAAATAAGAGTTTCGGATTTCGTTGTGCAAAGGATGCCGATCAACCGACAACCACCGACGCGCACTAGAAAGAGGAAACGTTTACCAGTGCCTTGCTGGGCTGCTAGGAGTCTGTCTGATTTAACCATTTGAAGCGAAAATGACTGGTGGCGGTTTAAATCAGTTTGCCGACTGAGGAGAATAGCCCGGCTATTTGACGAAGGGGATAACTGAGTTAGTCGTCACCCAGGGATTTGCAGCCAAACAGCGTTAAACCCGACAGATTCCTATACACATGGACTGCGCCGCGAAAACACATTAACGGGCACAGGCCAAACACCATAAAAAGGGGGGAGGAATTCATGAAGCAACGGATATCCACTGCTGGTTATACACTGGCCACAATGGTGCTACTCACCTGCACCAACGCCATCGCCGCCAGCAAGCCTGTTGACGACACAATGGCGCTGATTCCAGGCGGCGCATTTTTCATGGGTAGTAACAAGACAGACACCACCAAGAAGGGCAGTGAGTTCGGCAACGACAAGCCCTGGTATCTCGACGAGCATCCCCGCCACTCAGTGAACCTGCCGGATTTTTACCTGGATAAATACGAGCTCACCAATGGCCAGTTTCGAGAGTACGTGCTTGCCACCGGTGCAGCACCACCCAGTCACTGGGTCGAGAATGGCTACATTCTCAGTCTGCGCAGAGACCAACTGGCTCAGCTCCCCGTGGAAAAGCTTCGTCGCCTCGGCTCAAAAGTCTTCCATCTGGACATGGATACCCGGGAGATGGACAAGACGCAAATGATCAAAGCCATCGACACCCATTTGAGCAAAGAAGACCAGCTGCCAGCCAATTACGTCACCTGGAACGACGCACAGCAATATTGCAGCTGGGCGGGAAAACGTCTGCCCACGGAAGCCGAGTGGGAAAAAACCGCGCACAGTGGCGCCAAGAATTTCACCTTTCCCTGGGGTAACCAATGGCGGCCGGGCATGAGCAACACCGGCAGCGAGCTATGGGACGAGGGCGTGGCACCGGTGGGTTCCTACAAAACCGATAAATCCATTTACGGGGTGTACGACCTGGCGGGGAATGTGTCCGAATGGATCGCCGACTGGTACCAGGCCTATCCCGGTTCCGACTTCAGCTCACCGAACTTCGGGGAAAAATTCAAGGCCGTGCGCGGCGCAGGCTGGGGTGGTAACGGCCACTACGCACTGAAACTTTTTCAGCGGGCCTCTTACCGGGGCAACTTACCCCCCGAGGGCAATTACGCCGACGTGGGTTTTCGCTGTGCGTCTGACTCGTCAACACTCACCCATAAATCCTCACACCATGAATGAAGGTTCATCCCCTCATCGATATTCCACTAAACCCTATCTGATAGATGAGCAACTTCCCTTGCACAACAATCCCAACCGGGTACAGGACGTCAGAAAGTAAAATTTAGCCGGAGGCTGAACAGAATCTGATCACTATCCAGCGGAAGACCAGAGCCATCAAAGCCACTGTTATTAAGCCATTGCATAGCGGGGGTAATGCTCAGGTCAACACGCGGTTCCAAACGCAGGTAAACTTCGGCCTGAAGCATATCATCCTGATTAGGTATCACGTCCTCATTGGAAAGTCCCGTTAACGCAAGGCCAAGACCGAGGGTTGCCTTGCTCAAACGCCGCTCCAGGGCTGCCGACAAGAACTTTGCGGCCTGCGAGACTTTATCATTGGCTAATCCAACACGCACATTCAACAAACTGCTACCCAGATGCCCGTCGACAACCAAGTACAGCCCATAGTTTTGCTCCGTGCCGAGTTGGCCATCTAGCCGGGCATGGTCGGCAGTATTCCACCAAACACCAGCATGCAGGTTACTGCTGGCCACAGGCCACAGTCCTTCTGCCGCGACAAACACCCCTTTGCCGCTTGCCCCAATGTCCACCAGCTGAGCATAAGAAGCATCAGGATTATCAGCCAATCCATGTGAGCTCGTCACGGCCAGAGAATAGCCTCGCTCTTTGCTAAATTCGCGGTTGTAAACAATACCTAAACTGTAATCGGGAAAATCAATGGTAGGATTGTTCACCAAAGCGCTGCTAAGAAATTGTAGTGTTTCATTATTGGCCACCTCACTGGTATCCAGTGTGCCTGTCACATCCACTAGCCCTGACACCAGCAGACCTTCACCCAGGGAGTGGAAATAATGAAGTTCGGAAATCTGTAGGCGACCGTTGCCTTCACGATCCAGGGCTGAACCTGCGTCAGCGTTAGCTTCACCCAACAAGGCTGAAACTCCCTGATTCCTGGGGCTAGTGTTGCCCTCGACGTAGACCACCCATTTACCACCAGCCGCAGGAAATGTGGTGACCAGGTCAAAAGACGCCAGCAGCTCATCGTCGATGGCCTTGTCGTCAGCACTCTGCAGGACGGTGGTGAAACCCCCTTCAACGCCGACGGCTTGTTCTTGCTCAATAACGGCGCCATGGCGAACCTCAATATGCTCCGGGTCAGGATTACTCCAGGCCGGGAATACAAAGACCAACGGTACCAGCCCAAATAGGCCGAGATGTTTAGACACCCTCTTAAACCTTGAATTGTCCAAAGATACCCGTCAATTCACCGGCTAAACGCTCCAACTCTAGGCTCGCCGAAGAAGTCTGTTGCGCATCTTCTACCGCTTCGCCGGCCATATCGCTGATTCGCACGATATTTCGATTCACCTCTTCGGCCACCACGCCCTGTTCCTCTGCAGCGCTCGCAATCTGGGTGCTCATATCATCAATACGCGCCACCGCAGTGGCAATAACACTCAATGACTCACCACACAGGGTGGCTTGATCCACCGCAGCACGCGCCTGTTCCCGGCTTTGGTCCATGGTTTCTACTGCGTGGCGCGAACCTTGTTGGAGTTTTTCGATCATCTGATTAATCTCATCCGTAGATTCCTGGGTACGGCTGGCCAGGGTACGTACCTCATCGGCAACTACGGCAAAACCACGCCCCTGGTCGCCGGCACGAGCCGCCTCGATCGCGGCATTAAGTGCCAAAAGATTGGTTTGCTCAGCCACCCCCTTGATGACGTCAACAACGGTGGAAATAGCCTCGCTGTCCTGCTCAAGTTGCTGGATGCTTCCCGCCGCACCTTCGATGTGCTCAGCAAGGGTACGAATCTGTTCGATGGCATCGCCCACTACCTGCTGCCCATTAGCTGATTCCTGATTCGCTTCCTGCGCAGCAGTCGCCGTATGCGTAATATTACCTGCCACTTCCTGCACTGTAGCCGCCATTTCATTCATCGCCGTGGATGATTGATCCGTCTCTGAATAAAGCTGCTGGATGCTCTTGTTAGTATGAGAGGACACCGCCGTCATTTTATTCGCCGTTGCCGACAGTTCCCGTGTGGCATGCCCCAACTGAGAAACCATATCCAGCAAGCGGTCGCGTACGCTTTTCAGCGAATTCATAATCTGGCCAATTTCATCCGTGCGTTTTTCGTCCACCTCAAAAGTAAGATCACCACGAGCCAGTTGCGCCGCCACTAACGGTAATTGTGCCAGAGCACGAGACATGGTCACGTACATAACGACAAGACCCGTAAAAATGGCAAGTGCACCGATAATCAATGTCGTACGCGCGTGAAAGGCCGCCTGGGTCTGCTCGCTGACTGATGCCTCCACTCGTTGCTCAGTCGCAACAAGAAAACTATCTACTTCGGTGGTCATCTCGGCGGCAGCCTTATCGAAGTCAGACATCATCTTGTTACCACCCGCCGGCCCTTCATTAACATATGCCTGAGCCATACGTTTGCCGGTGTCGTAATAGGCCTCAAATACAGGCACCATGGCCTTGTATCTTTCAGCATGAGTGCCGTCTAGCAACTGCAGTTCAGCAATCAGTTCCGCGAACTTTTTAGCGTTGACCTCTGCTTCATCAAAACCATCGTTTAATCCATCAAGCCCACGAGTAGCGCTGATATCCGTCAACCACTGCTGCACCTGTACAACTGCCAACTTGAGTTCATGCGCTTTATTTAAAATTGGGACATCACGCTGTTCAAAAAAACTAGAATGTTCCACGAGAATTTTGTTTCCCGACAGCAAAATACCGGCCTGGACAATCACAATAAAAGCCAGCAGACCAGTTAATAACATAAAGCGTTTTTTCAGGGTCATCGCAATTCACTCTTTTTTAGGCACAACGCAACAAGGACAATATTTGAAGGCTGTGGAGAAAATCGGCCAAGCTGGTCAAAACTTAAGCTATTCACAAAAGATATTTCCACCAGGAAACCCATAAATTCCTTATGGAAACAACAACTTCGGGTTATCCATGGGTAACGCTGAGTGGATATCAAGAACCTACAAGGAATCTTGGAGGTATCGCCCAACTACGCAACTGATACGCAAGAATCGAAAGCACAACAGTACTTGGCTAGCGCCTAAGATTCACGCGCAGCGACATTGAAGATCATCGATTGAACATTAGAAGAAGGTGCCATCCATCGGCGACGAGGCGGAGGCGTAACGCTTGCGAGGAATGCGGCCCGCTAGAAAGGCCTCACGGCCTGCCTCGATAGCTTTTTTCATGGCCGAGGCCATGAGCACGGGGTTTTGCGCACCGGCAATGGCGGTATTCATCAACACACCGTCGCAGCCTAATTCCATGGCGATGGCGGCATCAGAGGCAGTGCCCACGCCAGCATCCACCAATATCGGTACGTTGGCATTTTCGATGATGGTGCGCAGGTTGTATTTGTTCTGGATACCCAGCCCGGAGCCGATGGGTGCGGCCAATGGCATCACCGCACAGCAACCGAGCTCTTCGAGACGTTTGGCGAGAATGGGGTCATCCGAGGTGTAAACCATCACGTCGAAGCCGTCTTTCACCAACACCTCGGCGGCTTCCAGCGTGGCCGTCACATCCGGGTACAGGGTTTTTTCGTCGCCCAGCACTTCCAATTTCACCAGCTTGTGGCCATCCAATAACTCACGTGCCAGACGGCAGGTGCGCACCGCATCTTCAGCGGTGTAGCAGCCGGCAGTGTTGGGCAGGATGGTGTATTTGCTCGGTGGCACCACATCCAGCAGGTTGGGTTCGCCCGGGTTCTGGCCGATGTTGGTACGGCGAATGGCAACGGTGATGATTTCCGCGCCGCTGGCCTCGGTGGCCTGCTGCGTTTCATCGAGGTCTTTGTATTTGCCGCTGCCCACCAGTAGGCGGGAATGATAGGTGGTGCCGGCGACGATGAAGCCATCGTCACGGGGGGTAGTGTTATCAGACATATTGATTTCCGTGCTGGGCGCGTTTGAAGGAATAGGCACCGATTATACCGCGCTGGGCGGGGTGGAGCGAGGCAGTCGTGAGCTCTCAGCCGCCACCGATAGCGTGCACGATTTCCACCTGGTCGCCGTCGTGCAACGGGTGCTCTGCGTAGGTGGTGCGTGGCACGATCTCCAGATTAACTTCCATGGCCAGCCGTTTGCCCGTCAGTTCCAGCAGGCTTACCAGATCCTGGGCATTACTGTGATCGGGAATGTCGCGGGCTTCGCCATTGAGTTGAATTTTCATGCTGTGAAGCCTAGCGGGGTGCCAATGGGGGGTCAACGGTTCAACACTGATTAAACGACAGGTTGAGAGCTTTGCACGATGTAGATTTTTCGTTGTGGCACCAACAGTAGGCGCCTTAAGCGAGGCATAAATAGTTGAAAAAGCGGAGTTTACACGCAGTTTATCGCTACGCGACCCCGCATTTTGAAACCATTTATAACGCTGCCACAGCGGAATAGATGCTTCGTGCAAAGCTCTCAGGTTAAAATAGTTTGTAGCTTTCCGGGTGCTCGTTAACCGATGGCACAATGTTACCCTGATCCAGCCACTCAAAGGCATTGACCTGATTGCGGCCGTGGTTCTTGCCAAAATACATGGCCTGGTCGGCGCGTTCGATGAGCTTGTCTGCTTGCAGGTTGGGGCTGATCCGTGTCACGCCAATAGTGACAGTGACTTGGTTGAGCTGGGCAAACTTGTGATGCGCCACGGATTCGCGAAAACGCTCCAGTACGGTGAGTGCGGTATCGAGATCGGTATCACTGAGCACGGCGGCAAATTCTTCACCGCCGTAGCGAAATAGCAAATCATTATAACGAAAAGATTCGCGCATCAGATCAGCAAATACCAGCAATACCTCGTCGCCGTACAAATGACCTTTGGAATCGTTGATGCGTTTGAACAGGTCAATATCAAACATGGCAAAACAACCCAGCGGTACTTCGTCGCTGGCACGGCGTTCACCGTGTGGATCGGTTGTGAGCGCTTTGCCCATCCAATTTTGCAATGCCACACGATTGTACAGACCGGTGAGCCCGTCGCGCTGCTGGTGATTGAGCAGGGATTGCTGATTGGCGTAAATGGCCATCAGACCTTCGATGAGGTCACTGTGATGATCGTAGGCCTGCGCATGTTCACGAATCATCAAACCCACCACATTGCCTTGTTCCAGCACAGGATGAATCATCTGATGGCCGTTCGTTGTTGGCACGGTAATGGTGTTATGACCTTCGATACAGGCGCGCAAACCAGGGCGGGCATCCAACGGTGTGATGTGACTGCCCACGGTCTCGTTGCTGCTAGCCAATACTTTGGCAGAAAGATGACCCAGCTCTCCGCCCAATGCATAAACACTGGCAGATGAGGCATTGGTCAGTGTGAGAATAGCATCGGCCAACGCGTCCGCGAGGGTCTCCTGATCGCGCTGGGCGGTGAGCTTGATGATGGCGTCAAGCAGTGGGTGACCAATGGTTAGTGACAAATTAAGATCACTCGATGCTGAATGTGTTGAGCATACTAACACAGGTTTCATGGCACCTGACCAGCCTTTTTTGTGTCCGAATTCACGGTTTGCGAACACACCGTAATGGCCTTAGGATGGTCACGGCTACCGGCGTTTCAAACGCCAGTGCGGGTATCGTATATCGGTATTACCCTAGCTTCCCAAGCTAGTGAGGCGGGTTCGACTCCCGCTACCCGCTCCAACATTCTGCGCCGACATTCCTGTGGTGCATTCGCATTCACATCGTGCTCTGCCGGGTTGACGGACATAAAACGTCCGCCCCATTTCGCTGACGCGAGAATGGTCGACTCCCGCTACCCGCTCCATATTCAGTGTCGTGGGGCGAGTGACTAGAAAAAAATCACCGACACTTTTTCTGGCTACTCGACACTCGTTCCTCAATACTGATTTCAAACTGAGGCGTGTTGTTCAATCAACTTGCCCCGGCCTTTTTGTTTTCAACTCATAAATCCATAGTGCGCTGAATTAAGTACACAATGGGGTCACGTGCAACCTCCAACGCAGCATCCATACGCATGCTGGTAATGCGCATTTCATTTTTACGCACCATGTTATTAATGATGGGAACATTACTGATCAGGCCAGACTGGTAGTAAATACGTCCGCCAGGATTGAGATAGTTTTTCACCTCTGCAAAAAAACGTTCATGCACCTTCCACAGCCCCGTGGCTTCCTGATTGACGGGGTATTCGATGTTAAACAGGATGACATCAAACTTTTCATTCTTTTTTATTGGGGCAAACAGATCGCCTTGCCGCACGTCAATTTTTTTGGTCAACCCGTGCCGCTCGACATTCAACCGAGTAACATCTACCGCCTTGGGGTTGATATCCGTGGCCACCACCTTGTCCGCCTTATCAGCCGCGAAGATGGCCTGCACACCCGAACCCGTGCCAATGTCCAGCACAGTTTCACCCTCAAATATTTTCCAATACGTCAACAAATAAAGACTTTGCGCCGAGGGTATGACCACATTCCCCGTGACCAGAAACTCCCGTCCATCAACTTTAGCCATTGAGTGACGGGGATGCTTTTTCGATGGAGCAAAATATTCCAGTTTATATTTTCCCGGGTGGGGAACCGTCATAAAGGGCTGGCCGGTTTTGTTACTATTGGCCGTACTCGCACAGGCCACTAAAAAATAGGCCGCGCAGAGCAATGCGAAAATTTTACCAAAGGGGTTTTGCGCCATCCATGACCTCGATGCTGTGCTGAGTGGAGTAGGTTTGCTTGAGTGAAATGCTATAGTACCCGCGGGTGATCGCCAAGGCATCACGCGACATAAATTTCGTCCGCGTACAATCAGACAGGATTTTTTATCACTTCATTGCCAGCACATTTTTTGGGTGCCATTGCCGCATTACTCTCCGCCCTGTGTTGGGCCGTGGCGGCTATTTTGTTTCGGCGCATCGGTAACCATGTCAGTGCCATGGGCATTAATCTGGCCAAGGGGCTGGTGGCATTGATTTTTATGGCCGTGCTGTTGTTGCCCGGTTTTTATTCTGGGTTGTCATTACTCGATCAAAACAGTCTTGTTGCACTGGCGCTCAGCGGACTAGTGGGCATCTGCTTTGGTGATACCCTGTATTTTCTCACCCTGGTGCGAATGGGTGCACGACGCACCCTGTTGCTGGGTTCGCTGATTCCGGTGACCACTGCGGTAATTGCGGTGATATTTTTAGGCGAGCAGATAACCCTGTTGGCCTGGTTGGGCATGGCGCTGTCTATTTCTGGTGTCACCTATGTGTTATGGCAACGTGCGCCACACACCAATGCCGCAACGCAGCCTCGCGAAATGCATCGCAGCGGGCTTTTTTTTGGTGTGCTGTTTGTCGTTGCCAATGCCCTGGGCATTATCGCCAGCAAGGTGGGCGTAGCGGATATTCCCGCATTGGAGGCCACCTTTGTGCGCCAGGCCTTCGCCATTGGCGGGCTGACCTTTTGGGGTCTGATGGTGCGCGACCTCACCGGCTGGGTCTCGCCGCTGGGTGATAGGGCGCTGCTAAAGACCCTGCTCATTGCCTCGCTGATTGGCGCGCTGCTGGGCACCTGGTTGTCCATCGTAGCGCTGAAATATACCTACGCCGCAGTGGCCGCGACCCTGAATTCCACCAGCCCGCTATTCATTTTACCGCTAGCCGCTTTTTGGTTGAAGGAACGCGTCAGCTGGCGGGAAGTGGCGGGGGCGGGGGCGGCTGTCGCTGGCATCGGTCTGTACTTCAGCAGTTTAAGTTTGATCTGAATACGATATGATAATCACCCAATCGGGAAATTATTAATCCAAGGAAGTGAATGATGTTTTTACGCTCTTTATTTGTCTCTCTGTTTTTATTGATCAGTCTGTTTTGCAACGCCGCCACAGCCAGTGAATTATTAAAAGTACCGATAGGCATTTCGCCGGTGATGAGTTCCGCCGCCATGTTTATCGCCAAGGAACGCGGCTATTTTCGTGACGAAGGCATTGACGCAGTGATCAACCCCTTCAAGGCATCAGGCGCGAAGATGGTGCCTTTTCTGGCCACGGGGCAGTTATTTGTCGCCGGCGGCAACGTCAACGCCGGGATGTACAACGCCATCGCCCAGGACATCCCCATCAAGATTGTCTCCGACAAAGGCACGGTAACTCCCGGTCACGGCTACCTCGCCTTGATCGTGCGCAAGGATCATGTGGACAGTGGACGCTACAAAAGTTTCAAAGACCTCAAAGGCATGACCCTCGCCGTGACCGCCAAGGGCGTCTCACAGCAAATCGTTATCGAACAATATTTGCACAAGGCTGGCCTGATGTTTGACGACATCAAGCTGGTCACCCTGGGCTATTCCGACATGAACATCGCCCTGGCCAACAAGTCCATCGACGCCACGGTGCAGATTGAACCCTTTGTCGCCGCTGCGGTGAAAAATAATTTTGCGGTACGTGTTGCCGGTGACGACGAGGTGTATCCCAATCAGCAAAGCGCGGTCATTTATTACTCCCCCGTATTCATGAAAAAATATCCCAAACAGGCGCAGGGATTCATGAACGCCTACGTTCGTGGCCTGCGCGATTACAACGATGCCTTTGAACACGGCAAAGGCAAGGCGGCCATTATTGATGTCCTGATCAAATCCACGCGCATCAAGGATCCAAAAATTTATCAGGCCGTGATCCCCGTCGGCCTCAACCCCGATGGACTGGTCAATGTGCAAAGCCTGATGAATGACGCCCAGTGGTATTTTCAACACAGCTACTTAAAGGCCATACCGAATATCAATGCCATTGTCGATCTCAGCTATGCACGCAATGCCGTGAAAAAACTGGGGCGTTACCCATAGCGCATGCAAGTTTCCGTTAGCAGACTAGGTAAAACCTTTTCCCACAATCAGCAGACAACCGTCGCCTATGCGGATTTAAACTTTCAAATCCCGCAAGGTGAATTTTTTTGCATTCTCGGCCCTAGCGGCTGTGGCAAGACCAGTCTGTTGCGCACCATTGCCGGACTGGAGACCGCCAGCAGCGGCGAACTGGCTATTCATCCACTGCATGATTCCGGCGCAGCCAATGTGGGCATGGTGTTCCAGGAGCACGGTCTATTCCCGTGGATGACGGTACGCCACAACATTCGCTTCTTACTGGAAAACAATGAACAGCTTGTGGGTCGCGATCTTGATGACATCACCCAGGAATATATTGAGCTTGTCGGGCTGACAAAATTCACAGATTATTTTCCCCATCAGCTATCAGGCGGCATGCGCCAGCGAGTAAGTATCGCCCGCAGCTTTGCCAATGCACCGGATATCCTGCTGATGGACGAGCCCTTTGTGTTTCTGGATTATCAGACCCGGTGCGCCCTGCACGGCCTGTTACTGGATATCTGGCAGCGCAAAAAAACCACTCTGGCGTTTGTCACTCACGATATTGAGGAAGCCGTGTTTCTTGCTGACAGAGTATTAGTTATGAGTGGCCATCCCGGCACGGTGAAAACGATTATCGATATTGATCTACCACGACCTCGGGAATTTTTGGCGCTGCGAAAAACGCCGGCATATCAAAATCTGGTCAGCGAGCTCATAGAACAGCTACGCGGAGAAGATGAACCCTTTAGCATTTCTGAGCAACAGCCTGCCTGATGTCCAAAAACCACTATTTTTGGTTATTCGCATCACCAGTCACTGCTTTAATGTTGTGGGAAATCAGTACCCGCAGCGGCCTGTTGGATGCACGATTTTTTCCCGCACCCAGCAGTATTTTTTATTATTTGATATTCACCAGCCCCAACGAGGGTCTGTTCACCGACATCAGCGCCAGCCTGTCACGCATCTTTTGGGGTTATCTACTGGGCTGCGCCAGCGGCATAGCGCTGGGTGTAGCCATGGGACTCAATGCCACGCTGCGCGCCATCTTTTATCCGCTGGTGGCGCTGCTCTACCCCATCCCAAAGATCGCCATCCTGCCGCTGATTATGCTGATTTTTGGCATCGGTGAAATATCCAAGATTGTGGTGGTGGCCATCGGCGCATTTTTTCTGATACTCATCAACACCCTACACGGCGTGGACAGCATAGCAAAAATCTATCACGACGTTGCGCAGGTCTACCGCATCAAAAAGCATAACCTTATTTTACGGGTCATTCTGCCCGGTGCACTACCGGCAATCTTTACCGGACTGAAACTGGCCATCGGTTACAGTCTGGTCATTGTGGTGGCCGCAGAATTCTCCGGTGCCGATGCCGGCATCGGTTATTCTATTTGGCAATCCTGGGAAACCTTTTCCATCAAAGCCATGTACGCGGGGATTTTTGTCATCGGCGCTCTGGGGCTGGGCTTTTCACTGACGCTGAATTTTCTTGAACGGCGCCTGACACCCTGGCGTGAAAAATAGTTTCTGCGTCTAAGCTGTAGCCGTATCGGCAAGACGTGCCACGTCAGGGAAGGGCAAGTAGTTGGGATCAAAAAACTGGGTACTGATTTCGTCGGCGAAGAAACGCCCGCGCTGCGTCAACCACACATGGTTGTCGTCTTCGGCCATCAAGCCCAGCGCCTTAAAAGGTTCGATGGCTTTGCCGAAGCACTGTTCCACGGTTTCGCCGGTACGCTGGGTAAACACCCGTTTGCTGACGCGCGAGTTTTTCAGCGGCAGAATGAAACAACGCCGACGTTCATCGTCCACGCTGCGAATCTTGCCGCGGTTCACCGAGACCTTGCCCTGGCGGACTAACTGGTAGTAGTTCTCAAGATTGGCATCGCCCACATTCATGGAAAACACCCCGCGCAGGTTGGACCAGGAGGACACACCCACGCCCGCCACATCGGCAAGATCGCAGGCCCAGTCTCGCAGGTAATGGGAAATGTACTCGGGCTTTTTGGCAAAGATGCGCGTCTGGTGTTCGCCGAAGCCGTGACGTTCCGACATCATGATACCCAGGTATTTCATCAGTTGAATGTCATTGGGCTCGGGAAATTTCTCCGGCGCCTTGCTATGTACCTTGAGGATGTTGCCGTCACGGTCTCCGTGGGGACGAATGCGCAGCCGGTAGAGCTGGTAACCTTCGATATCCAGATTCACCGCGGTGAGCATGTTCTGTACCCACTGCTCCACGGTCTGTCCCGGGTAGGCGTAGATCAGATCGATAAAAATATTCTCGATACCAGCGCGACGCATTTGTTCGATGGATTCCAGTGTGTCGGCATTGCTGTGGGTGCGACCCATAGCGGACAACACGTGGTCGTCAAACGATTGCACGCCAAGGCTGATGCGATGCACGCCGTAGTCTTTCATGATCGCCAGTTTTTCCAGGCCCTCCTTGCCCAGCAGGGTAGTGGGTTCGGCCTCCATGGAAAACTGGGTACAGTCGCTCAAATCAAAATGACGTGTGAAATCTTTCAGAAAGCGTTCCATCTGCTGCGGATTTAAATAGGTGGGCGTGCCGCCGCCGATGAGCACCGAACTGGCGGGAATGGCATCCATGCCCATCTTGCTGCGGTAGATGGCCATCTCCTGCTGCAGGTGGTCGAGGTAGACGTCCACCTCTTCAGATTTGGTTTTGGTCTTGGTGATCCAGTGGCAAAAGGTGCACCGCGAGGGACAAAAGGGGATATGCCCATAAGCGATGGTCTTAGAGGCCGGACGTTGGGCGAAATTCTCGAACAGGGCGGTGTCGTCCATCTCGGAAAACATGGTCAGCGGCGGATAACCGATCACCGGAAAAAATTGTTTGCCGCCACCCGGCAGCACGCCTGATTGCCGTACTTCATCCACATTGAGTTGCGCCAGCTCCTCGCGCGCGAGGCCGATCCAGTCTTTTGCATCCACGCACATCACCCCTTGGATCGCCCTGATTATAACGACTTACTTTTTCAGTAATGCTGATAAGCTACCGCCATCATACCTTTAATTCAGAGTATTTTTCTATGCTATCGAAAACTGTTATCGGCCACAGCCAACGACTTTGCCAACGAAGGTAAGCACACTATGTTTAGAAATTGGATTTCTTTCCCGACCCGGTGAGCGTATCCAGCCGCAGGCGGTGACGCTCATCAAACAATCTTTTCGATGCCAGCCACAACGCAGCTGTTACTCCAAAGCCCGTACCGGCACTGATCAGAAACATAATCAATATTTGATATTTCACCGCCTCCATCGGCGGACTCCCGGCGAGAATTTGCCCTGTCATCATTCCTGGCAAGCTCACCAGCCCCGCAGCGGCCATGGAGTTAATAATGGGCATCATGCCGCTGCGCATGGCCTCGCGGCGAATCTGCGCAATGGCTTCCACCCGAGTGGCGCCCAACATCAGCCGTTGCTCAATCACCGCACGCTGTTGCCACGCCGTTTGCGTGAGCCGATCCAGTGCCAGCGCCACACCGTTCATGGTATTTCCCAGCATCATGCCCAGCAGGGGCACGGCGTATTGCGGCGCGTACCAGGGATCCGTGCCGATGATGGAGCTCAACGCCAGCACGGTAATGACAAAGGATGAAATAAACATCGCCCCGGTGCCCATACCAAAACCCCACCAGCCGGTGAAGCGCCGCTGCTGGCGCGCCATGACCTCACGCCCGGCGGCTAACAGCATTACCAGTGAAATGCCCGTAATCCACAGCAGGTCAACGTGCGCAAACAGCGCCTTGAGCACCAGGCCGATGAGCAGTAATTGCACCACGGTGCGTGTCGCGGCGATGAGCAGGCTGCCGGTCAGCCCCAACTGCATGCGCCAGCTCAAGGCGGCTAACGCCAACACCAACAGGGCGGCAATACTCAGATCAACAGCACTGAGGCTAATCACGAGGCGGCCTTTTCGGTGCTGTTAGGCAAATATTCGGTAAGCCCACCGGCCGATAAAGAGAATTGTCGGTCACCCACTCGTGCCGCCTGTTGCGCATCGTGGCTCACCCACAGCACGGCGGCTTGCGTGTCGCGCCGGTAGTCGGTGATGAGTCGCTCGACCGACGCCGTGGCTTCGGGGTCAAGGCTGGCGGTGGGTTCGTCCAGCAGCAAAACGCGGGGTTGATTCATCAGCGCGCGAGCCAGGGAAAGACGCTGTTTTTCGCCACTGGAAAGCCGATTCACCTGCCAATGCATCGTCTCGGCGGCAAACCCGAGCGGTTCAAACCAGGGGCAATTTTCATCGGCAAAGTGAGCGCCCACTTCATCAAACCACCACTGGCTCTCGACAGGTAACAGGGTGACTTGCTTGCGCCACTGCGGCGCGGCAATTTGTGTGCTGAGCTGGTTGTCGAGTAACACCTGCCCCTCGTGTGGATCGAGATCCGCAATAGCACGTAGCAATAGTGACTTGCCGCTGCCGGAAGGACCGCGCAGGCTGACGCATTCGCCCGATGCGATGCGTAGTGAATAGGGGCCGCGTTCGTGGGGGCGTACGCTGATGACTTGCAGGCCATTCATGATGGCTCTTTCCAGTTCCACCATTTGAGTTTTTCCGGGTCGAGATTTTTGTTTGTTGTGTTGTGTTCCGCAAACCAAACGGCACAGCGAAACACATACAGCACGCAACGATCGGCGTGCTGGCCAGCTTGCTTACCCAGTGCCGTGTAAAGTACCTCGGGGTCGCGGCCGCGCAAATCATTCACAGCAGTGATACCCAAGCCAAGCAGATCGTCCGCAATAGATGGCCCCACACCAGGGATACGTTGCAAATTTTTGCGGGCAGAGTTCCGTGCAGCGTTACGGTCGATCGCAGGTGTGGTCTTTGTCATAAGCAGGCTCTAACATAGCACGCCCTGATTATTGAGAGCTTGCTTCCTGTGTTTCAATTTACCACCTTGCCACCGCTCTCCCTGTACATCCATCTGCCCTGGTGCGTGCGCAAGTGCCCGTACTGTGATTTTAATTCACACGAAGTGAAATCTACGAACGGCGCACTGCCAGAGGCGGCCTACATCGATGCCCTGTTACGCGATCTCGAGCAGGATCTGCCGCGCATTTGGGGACGGCGCGTCATGAGCGTGTTTATCGGCGGAGGCACCCCCAGTCTTTTTTCACCCGAGGCGCTGGATCGGCTGCTCTCCGGCCTGCGTGCGCGACTGGCCATTAACGCCGACTCCGAGATTACCCTCGAGGCTAATCCCGGCACCGCTGAGCAGGAAAAATTCACGGAATACCGCGCGCTAGGCATCAACCGCCTGTCCATCGGCGTGCAAAGTTTTCACGATGATGCCTTGCAACGACTCGGCCGCATCCACGGACGCGATGAAGCCATTCGCGCTGCAGAGATGGCACACGCCGCCGGCTTCGACAATTTCAATCTCGATCTGATGTTCGCCCTACCACAGCAAACAGCCCGTCAGGCGGCCGAAGATGTAGCCACCGCCATTGCCCTCGAAGCCACACATATTTCTTATTATCAGCTCACCCTTGAGCCCAACACCCTGTTCCACGCACAACCGCCGATACTGCCGGACAACGACCTCGCCTGGCAAATGCAACAGGCCGGACAAGAGCAATTGGCTACCGCCGATTACGAACAATACGAAGTCTCCGCCTACGCACAAACAAAGCGACAATGCGCACACAATCTCAACTATTGGCAGTTTGGTGACTACTTAGGGTTAGGTGCTGGCGCCCACGGCAAGATCACCGATGCCGCACAACAAAACATCACCCGTCTGTCCAAGCACCGTCACCCGCAGAAATTTATGCAGACCGCAGGCACCGCGCAAAGCATTCAGAGTGAGCGTATCTTGACACGCAAAGACGTGGGACTGGAATTTATGATGAACGCACTCCGACTCAACAAAGGCTTCGACACCACACTGTTCACCGCGCATACCGGACAGCAGCTGGCGTTGATTGAACCGACCCTGCACCAAGCCGAGGAAGCCGGTCTGTTGGAACGCTCAGCAAAACATATCCAGCCTAGCGAAAAGGGCCGGCGGTTTTTGGATGATCTACTAACGCTGTTTGTTCCTTACTAATAAACACCGCGTGAATATTCCCACTTTTATTTCTCCTAAATTTCCGCCATCATTCTCAGGATCAATCAACTTTTCCCATTCACACACAACTCACACACTATATTTTTGATGTCCTTGGGGTAACTATGCGATTTTTAAAACAAAAATTATTCAGCTTAACGATTTTACTTTGCGCAATATGCGCCCAATCGGCCGCCTTAGCCGACGAGGCAAAACCATTTATCATCGGCGGTTTTGCCTTTGGTGGAGAAACCCTGGTTAGCACTAGTGGTGAAGATCTTAACGCCGGTGGCTTACTGTATTTTGGCGCAGGCGCATTATTCGAACCTGACAACAGCGACTTGATGTATCAATTTTCCTTAGGTTATAAATTCGACACTATCGAGTTTTCCGGCCCCAGTGGTGACTCCACCATTAGTGTTATTCCACTGGATGCCGTTGTTTTTTACAAATTGGATAACCTGCGCCTGGGTGCCGGTCTTGCCTACTACCTCAATCCAAAATGGGAGTTCTGTATTGACGGCTTCAGTTGCGATACCGTCAATTTCGACGATTCCCTTGGACTAGTACTAGAATTGCGTCATCAATGGACTGACATTCTCTTCTGGGGAGTACGCTACACCAATGCGTCTTATGATATCGGCTCTAGCTCGGCAGATGCCAACAATATACGCATTCACTTTGGCATGGTTTTTTAGTCGCTGACGTATACTGCTGATGGCGAAAAAAAGCGGAGCTGAATGGCTCCGCTTTTTATGGTTCTCATACAACTATTTCAAGGATTGGGCGCAGGGGCAGCCACTACGCCTCTTGCATCATGCGAGGCATTAATACGCTCTAAGGCCTGTTTTGCCTGCGGATTCCCTCGACCCGCAGCAGTGGCTATCCAACGCACGGATTCTTTCTCATTGCGCGGTACACCGTAGCCGTAGTGATACATGTAACCGACGGTATACTGCGCACCACTATGTCCTTGTTTTGCCAATGGCAGCAATATAGCTGCCGCTGCCGCATATTGTTTATTAAGGAACAAGGCCTTGCCCTGCGTAAATTGTGCCTGCTGTGCCTCCCGCCGCTGCGAAACAGACTCCGTATTAGCGTGATGTTTAACGGGAGCACTGGTGCAGGCAACAAGTACCGACACAAATCCCAATACACATAACCATTTATAAATCATCATGCTTCTGCATAATACACGCTTTCGTTATGGGGTCACGGCTTTCGCCAGTTGGCCAAAATAAAGATTCCATTTTGGCCGTTTCAAACTAAACTTAGCGGTACTGATAAGAAGTTTTACTGAGGGAAGCTCATGACATTAGCAAAAGAATCCAGCGTTGAAGTACTAACCGACGGTCGGCTGGCGAATCTGGATGAATGGGACAAAACCATTGCACAGACTTTGGCTTCGCGTGATGGTATCACCTTAAGTGACAAGCACTGGCAAGTGATTGAAGTCATGCGCGATTATTATCAGGCCTTCAATGTTGCGCCGATTAAAAAATTGTTGAAGCGTGAACTGAAAAGGCGCACACATTCCGATGATTTCGATGACGCCGAATTGCATACCTTATTTCCCGGCGATGTACTGGTGCAGGGTTCAAAAATTGCGGGCGTGCCCATTCCCATGATGGACGTGGAACTGGAGCGTGAAACCTATCAGGCCAAGGCCGCACCCAGTGTCGCGCATTTTATCAATTCCTTTGACTTCGAGGGCGAAAACTTCGCCGTTACCCATACGGGCAACCTCATAGAATTGCATCGCTGGAACTCACGCCTGGCGGAGCATATGGCTGCACAAGAAAGTATTGTACTCACCGAGGAGCACTGGGAGGTATTGAATTTCCTGCGGGAATTTTATTTTACCTACGGCGTCAGCCCTATGGTTAAAATTCTCATGAGATACATGGTAGAGGATATTGACCCACAACGTGCTAGCAAAGAATACCTTTACAGCCTGTTCCCCAAAGGCCCCTCACGGCAGGGTTCTCGAATCGCTGGCTTACCATCACCACAGGGTTGCCTCGATCCTGACTCTTAACTCAATCGTTATATTTTAAGATCACGCACCGCACGTTGTAACCGCTGGAGGCTTACCTGTGTGGGGTAGGGCGCGTATCGCTGGCGTTGGTACAAGGCAATAATTTTGCTGATCGCTTGCGCCCGCTGTGGAAACTTTTTTGTCGCACGCCGGGAAAAATCCAACGGGCCTTCCGCCGATTGCCGCTGCAGTCCACGACGTGCCAAGTATCGACAAAATTGATCGTATGCTGCCTGTGCCGAATCTTGACTTCGTCGATGCCAAGGTCGGAGCAAATACAACATTACCGCAGCCAGCACTAAAACCATGCCACCCACCAACAAGCTCACCATTGCTTGCCAGTCAATCTTGCCAAAACCCACATCGGCAAACAATCGCGATAAAAAATCCTGTTGGCGTCGCGTATTGTAATTTACCACCCACTGATTCCAGGCATGATTAATACGGTCCCAACCAAAACCTAATTGCCTACCCAGGTTTTTCAACCAGTTTGATGCCGGCCCCGCACGAGACAACTTCGGAAAAATACGCGCCAGATCTTGTTGGTTTTCAATACGCCTGGGAGGAATCACCGCCGTGGGATCGACCCGTCGCCAACCTTCACCACTCAACCAAACCTCCGTCCAGGCATGAGCATCTGATTGGCGAACGATAAAATAATCGCTCTGTGGATTCATTTCACCCCCCTGATAACCGGTAACCACTCGGGCAGGAACACCTGCTGCACGCATCAAAAAAACAAATGCCGAAGCAAAGTGTTCACAAAAACCACGGCGGCTATCAAACAAAAATTCATCCACCGGATCATCCAGCAATAACGGTGGCTGGCGCGTATAATAAAAGGGCTGCTCGATAATGTAATCCAACACGGCTTGTGCAAAACCCGAATTATCAGCAGCTTTCCGCCTTAATTGCTGCGCCAACTCGCGCGCACGCATGCCCACATTGGCGGGCAACTGTAAGTAGGTTGAAATATCCGGGGAGTCATTGCGCGCCAATTGATAATGGGTAAACGACCGCATGGTATAGCGAAATAATTGTTGCACGGGCTGATTGGCGATAATTTCATAATCGTTGGTCAGGTAACTATTGGGCGGAATTTCTGCAGGCAAATCCAACGCAAACAACCAGCGCTGTTGATGCGGCTCCAAGGTCACGGTATAAACACTCGCTTCACCGCTAGCCTGATATTGTGGACTGACACCAATCCGATGACTTACGCTTTGCTGAGATGAACCGGACCACGTTGTGCCGTCAAACCGGGTGAACACTGGGCCACGCCAATAGCGATTTTGCGGCACGGGAAGCGCAGAGCTGAACTGCACACGAAATGCCACACTGTCATTATCGCTCAGCTGACTAATCTTGCCCGGCGACATTGAATCCGAAAGTCCCGTACCGGCACCCGCGCCATCTGTCGGCAAATTCCACAATGGTCCAGAAATACGGGGGAATAAAAAAAATAATAACAATGTCAGTGGCACCGCCTGCAATAAAATGATTCCAGTCTTTTTCATATTTTCCCACTGAGGAACTGGGGACTGGTCGCGACTAAAGGCAACCAGCGCGGTGATCAACACACTCACCACCAATATCATGTACACGCCCATAAAAATGGATTGGTCAAACAAAAAGACGGTGACTACCACAAAGAAGCCTAAACCGATTACCACGCCTACGTCCCGCTGGCTGTTCATTTCCATTAATTTTAAACACAACATGATCACCAACAGACCGACACCAGCCTGCCGTCCCACCAGGGTATGAAATGAGGCGTAAGTTGCCGCAATGCCAATTAGGGTCAGTAACCAGCGCAATGTACGAGGGGGTAGTTCAAAATATCGTAGTTCAAACAAAATGCGCCAACAAAGCAGAATGACGCTGGGTAATATAATCAATGGCGACAGCCGAAAAAAGTGCGGTGTAAACGCCAGAGTCAGGCCGCACAGTAGCCAGAGATTTTCTGCCCTGGCTTGTTGAAGTCGCTGCTGTAAACCAATGGATTGCATTGTGATCAAGGCTGCGTGTCTGATGCTTCGCGAAGCGGCACATCATACAGGGCCAAGGCCTGCAGACATTGCTGCTGATGCGCCAAACCTGCACCTGGCGGAATTTGAATACCGGGTAATCGCAGGCCGTAATTTAACTGAGCGGAGTTGGCATCCAATACCCAGCGAGTCAGCCGCGAGAGACGAGCTTCGGTAGCCAATTGGAGTAGACTATCCCAGTCTAACCACAATTCGTTGGCCTTATCGCCACCAAATTGCTTGGTCTGCATGCCTTGGCCACGGGCGACGGTTTTCCAGTGAATATGACGCAAAGAATCTCCGGCATGATAATTCCGCAACCCCGCGAAATCGTCTGCTCCGTTACCGCGATCGCCTTGTAGGTTCACTTGGAAACCAGCTTCTCTCGGCAGGCTATGATGCTGGTCCGGCGTGGGGTATACCCAATATTGCACATCCCGTTGCGCGTAGGCCCATGCGCGAAACATACCCAGAGGAAAACTCGTTTCCAGCATTATGCGCGGCGTTACGTGTAAGCCTCGTTGCGTTGTTTTCAGTGGCAAATCGTAGCGTTGTATTTGATCACCGGGAACATCGATTGTTACATGTTGCTGCTCTCGCAAGCCTAACTTGACGGCATAACGTGCTGCATTGCGCCGATTATCTAACAACACCGGCAGCTGCGCGGTATCACCACAAAACACCGCAGACGAGTGTCCAACGTCAATGCTCAAGTGCAATAGATTTCGGTAGGTATGCAGAATGGCGATAAAGAAAATACTGGCCAATAAAAACGTCAACGCGTAAGCCAGGCTATTATTGTAATTCACTGCGCCCAACAACATCACCAACATCATTACCGCAAAATAAATCCCCATCTTAGTTGGCAAAATATATACACGACGTTGCGCTAAATATATGGGTGTCGTCTCCGGGCCTTCTCCCACCAAAAACCGCTCAAGACTGAATCGATGACGCAGGCCCATGGGTTTGGTTTCGCGTGCATTAGTGTTTGCTGCTACGGACATTGCACGATTACGGTATCGCTACGGCTTCCAGCGATCTCAACAAGGTTTGCCCGCCCTGACTGGAATCTTCCAGCGTTTGTAACCGATGCCCCACTACCTGCGGCATTACAGCTTGCACATCTTCCGGCATGGCATGGTTACGTCCGGCCATCAACGCCCAGGCCTTGGCACAGTGCAGTAGCGCCAAACCGGCACGTGGCGATAGCCCACTGCTCACTGATGGCGATTGGCGACTGGCGTGTAACAACGCCTGCACATAATCCAACAACGCGTCGGCGGCGTGTATGTGGCTGGCCGCTAACTGCAACTCCTGTAACTGTCCCGGCTGAATACAGGTTCTGTGTTGTTTGAGCATTTCACGTCGGTCTTCTCCCGTGAGCAGGGCACGCTCGGCACTGGCATCGGGATAGCCCAGGGAAATACGCATCATAAAACGATCCAGCTGGGATTCCGGCAGCGGAAAAGTGCCAACCTGATAAGTGGGGTTTTGGGTGGCAATCACGAAAAACGGTTCCGGTAGTGGGCGGGATTCACCCTCGATAGTCACCTGTCCTTCTTCCATCGCCTCCAGCAATGCACTCTGTGCCTTGGGGGTGGCGCGGTTCACTTCATCAGCCAAAATCAGCTGGGCAAAAATGGGGCCGGGGTGAAAATGAAATCCCTGCTCTGATTTATCAAAGATGGACACACCCAAAATATCCGCAGGAAGCAGGTCACTGGTGAACTGGATGCGCTGGTATTGCAAGCCCAGGGTTTGAGCCAGCACGTGCGCTAGCGTGGTTTTTCCCACGCCGGGCAGGTCTTCAATGAGTAAATGACCACGCGCCAGCACGCAGGCCAGGGCCAGGCGAATTTCGTGCTGCTTGCCCAGTACCACCTTGCTCGCGTGGCCAACAATATTATCCAGCGTCGATTTTAGTTCTGTCTCTTGCATTGTTTTAGTAGCGGCATTTCCACCCCAAGTCTGAAAGCATATAAAGTTTGCCCAACCATCATAAACGCTTACACTCCTAGCACCGTAAATAGTACCGTCAATAATGCCATGAATAGTACCGTAAACAGTGCCATGAATTTTGTCTCACAGCCCGACATCGAGAGCCGCCTGGACTGGGTGCTGGATTCGCCCAAAGACACAGGCAGCGTGGAATTGATCGTGGTTCTCCCACAGAAGAATAAGCGCGAAAAGCGAGCACAAACCTTATTTCTTCCTAGAACTGGATACTGGGTGATAACTGGAAAACGCAGTGCTGGAAAAAACTCCCCGACGGTCGGGCACATCCTGACGTGCAAGTGGCCATTATGAACGCGCGGATAATCGATGTGCTCGCTCGTGACCAGGCGCGTTGGGCACTGGCCGGGGATCAACTGTTTGTGGATTTTGATTTGAGTGTGGCGAACCTCAGTCCCGGTGAGCAAATACGAGTCGGCAATACCGCGCTGGCAATTACCGCCGAAGCTCATCGCGGCTGCCGTAAGTTCCATCAACGTTTTGGAGAAGCCGCACTACGCTGCGTAAATTCAAAACTGGGTGATACCCATCGCCTGCGGGGGATTTACGCCAAAATTATAACGGCCGGTGAAGTGAGTGTGAACGATGTCATCTGCAAATACTGATGCTGCACTGCTCACCCGGCAATGGCTGGAACAAGTGGTCATTGGATTGGGATTGTGCCCATTTGCAGCGCGACCAACACTGGAAAACCGGGTACGCATTCAGGTCTGTGTCGACGACACTGAGCTAGATCTGCTGGAAAGCCTGCATGAAGAACTGATGCTACTTGAAAATCAACAAGCGACGGCATTGGAAACAACATTGCTGGTGATTCCCAACATGCTAAATGACTTTGGTCACTACAATCAGTTTCTCGATCGGGCCGATGCCTTGTTGGCGCAGCTTGGCTGGGATGGAAAATATCAAATTGCCAGCTTTCACCCGCAGTATCGATTCGCCGACGTTGCACCAAATGCAGCGGAGAATTTAACCAACCGCGCGCCCTTTCCCATCTTGCATCTTATTCGTGAAGATAGCCTGACTAAGGCGCTTGCCCAGGTTGAACACCCCGAGAATATTCCTCTGCAAAACATTCGTCGCATGAATGCACTCAACAACGACGAAAAAAGAACGCTCTTTCCCTGGCTTTTTACGACCCGCCATTCAACTCCGCATACGTAGTGTCGGAAGTGGCGTGACTAGCGTGGGTGGCGGCGATACAAGCACACTAACAAGGCTGAACGTGAGCGGCTGACATACCTTTCTGACCTTCTTCTAACTCGAATTTCACGACCTGACCTTCTGCCAGCGTTTTAAACCCTGTACCTTCAATATTGCTGTGGTGCACAAACACATCTTCACCGCCACTTTCCGGCACAATAAACCCATAGCCCTTGGCATCGTTAAACCATTTTACCGTTCCATCTGACATCGATCTGCTCCTCTTTTATATCCGAAAAAGCTAACGCCGCATGATTTCACGCACTATCGCTTGATACGTAAGCATTCTCTAGATACATAATCGCCCCATTTGTTACTGCCCTTCATTACAATTCAATGTGATAACAGGCAGCCACTTTCTCCACAAATAAATGGTGCAAAATTTGCACGCTCAAGACCATGAGCAATAGCCACTCCAGCTTCATTACTGCATAGTAATCATCCATTGATTCAACGTTTGCGGCCTCTCGGATTTGTTGCAAATATGTTTCTACGGTGGCCTCACGGAAGTATCCTGTTTTCTGTAATGCGGCGGGCGATAGATATTGCTGCAAGGCGGACTGCCGCTCAGCGGTAAAAAACCAGTCACGTATTGGCGTGTAAAAAGCGCGTTTTTTAAACTGGCTAGGGTGCTCGGGCAAATGGGACATCATCGCCTTACGCAAAATATATTTTTCGTCCATGCCGTTAAGTTTGAGGCCTGGTGGGATTTGTGCCGCCAACTCCACTAACGGATGATCCATAAACGGCACGCGTGCTTCAACACTGTGTGCCATGGATAGTCGGTCGTTTTTCCATAATATCCAGCCGGGCAGGCGGGTTTTGGTTTCAATGTACAGCGACTGATTCAATGGGTGCAGGCCTTGCGTTTTCTTTTGCAGGCTTTCAGCCAGCTCATCCATAGCATGGTCTTCTTCGTTTTGCAGAGCCTCACCAAATAGCGGCGTGCTGACGTCATCCAGAATGTGCCAAAAATCATTCCAGGCCGGATAACAGCCAAATTGACGTATCACCTTACGCTGCCTTTTTTGCCGATGTTGTTCGTACAGAAATCTCACATGAGCATCCGCAAAATGTTGACGGTATTCTTTAAGGTAATAGCGTTTCCGCTGTCGGTTGTTTTTTTGCTGACTCCCCCATTCCCGCATCGCATCTTGTCGGAAGCAATCGTAGCCGCCCAAAATTTCATCGGCACCGTCTCCGGTGAATACCACTTTCTGACCATTGTCATGTACCAAACCCGATAACATGAAATGGGGAATGTCGATGGCCAGTTTCTGCGGCTGTTCGAGATGGTACAGACACTGTTCAAACTCGGCCAGAAACCCTGCCTTGCGCGCATCATCCAACAGAATAGTCTCGTTGGGCACACCCAGATGATCGGCAATGCCTTTAGCCAACACCGACTCGTCGTTGGCCACTTTGCTGAATTTGATGGTGTAGGATTGCACGCCACCGCTCTCAGTGACGGGCGTGTGCTTGTTCAGTAAATAGGTGGTGGTGGCGGAATCAATGCCGCCGGACAAATACGTGCCAATAGGGACGTCACCAATCATGTGGCTCTCTGCGGCTTCGTCCAGCGCATTGGCAAAACGCTCAGTCAACGACGCCTCATCGAGATCTTCGTATTCGCCGTCACGCGGAAATACTAAATCCCAATATTGCTTGAGCTGAGGCTGACCACCAGGCATCAAACTCAGGCTGTGTCCCGGTGGCAATTCCACCACGCCCGAAAACAAGGTTTGCGGACTCACAGCAAACTGGTAGCGGAAATAGGCGCGAATGGCATTGGGGTCGAGTTGTGCCTCAACGAGACCGCTAGCAAATAGCGCTTTGGCCTCCGATGCCGCCAGCAGGGTACCACCATCCCAGTGGTAAAATACGGGCTTTATCCCCAAACGGTCTCGCACCAGGTGCAGCTCGCCACTGTGTTGATCATGCACGGCAAAGGCAAACATACCGCGCAGTGCATTGACGCAATCGAGACCGTCACGTTCAAACAAACGCAGCACTACTTCTGTATCGCACTGCGTTTTAAACGGCTCACCGGTCTTTTCCAACCCAGCGCGTAGGGCTCGATAATTATAAATCTCGCCGTTGAACACCAATGCGAAACGCCCATCATCACTTAGCATAGGCTGATGACCATCCGCAATGTCCACAATACTTAACCGGGAATGCCCCAGTGCAGCGGAACCGCGCATCACATGATTTAGTGCATCCGGCCCCCGGTGGGCGAGGGATTTCACCATGCGACGAATAACGCCCTCGTCCGCCTGCCCTCCCTGGGCGTGGTAACAAATCGTGATACCGCACATAAAATTAACGTCCTAGCTGCCACAAGCCTTCAGTGAAAGATGCACACTAACGGATAACTCACCCCGGGTTCAACAACAAGCCATTGTCGCGATGATCTCTTAACCCACACTATTAAAGTACCCTCTGAAAATGCCGATTTATCCCTGGTAGGCCTTTTCACACTGACGTGCTGCAGCGGCCAGTTTCCCCAGGATTTTTATGTGAAGAACAGTACTCAAACAAATCGAGTCTTTAGCGCTCAACCGGTGATTATCGGTGGCTTTGTGTCGCTGTTGTTATTACTAGTAGCCTTATTTGCGGTTTGGTACAAAAGTGTGGAAGAAAACAAGCGTGTATTGGCCACCACCACACACTTACAATCAGAAATGCGGCTAATTTATCAAATGCGTGATAGCGCCAGTCGCCGTGCGGTATACCTGCTCCACATGGCACAAATGACTGACGACCCTTTTGCCGTTGATGCGGAGTATATGCGCTTCAAAGAAGCAGCTAATCCCTTTATGCTGGCTCAGGAAAAACTCACGGGTCCAGGTGCAACAGAGACCGTTCTCAGACTCTGGAAAAAGACCAGACCTTCAATTACCCAGGGCGGTTCAACTCAAATCAGGGTCGCAATGCTTTTGCTGGATGACGAGTTGGCCAAAGCACAAAAGGCTATCACGGACGAAGTACTACCCACGCAAGATACCGTAATGGCTGGACTGGATAACATGCTCCACGCCCAACAGCATGCCGTAGATGGTCAAATCATCGAGGCGCAGGCCAAGAATCATCGCACCGATG
This sequence comes from uncultured Ectothiorhodospiraceae bacterium, assembly GCA_964645165.1. Lineage (GTDB taxonomy): Bacteria > Pseudomonadota > Gammaproteobacteria > SZUA-152 > SZUA-152 > SZUA-152. Next base: position 8,877 of record CAZXZI010000009.1, on the reverse strand, counting down.
TCCTGCTGCTCACCTTGGCGGGCATTATCACACTCGTAGGCTCGTTCATTGCAGCTTTTGTTATTCGGCGCAGCGCGCAATCAGAAGCCCAGCTGCGTGAACAGAGCGACCGTATCCGCTCACTGTATGATGTTTCATCTATTTCGGGGCTTTCTCTTGATGAACAAATCAGTGAAATGCTGCGTTTAGGCTGTCAATTGACACGCATGCAAACTGGGTCACTGTTGCGTCTCAATTCAAATAATAATGAAGTCATCAATACCATCAATAGTGATGGAATAACCAATAACAGTATCGGTGAATATCTACTCACATCACAATTCTGCATTGATAATTCATTATCTGACACACCCCTCACCGTTAATAGTGATGTAAAAGATGCGTCCTCTATCCCGGTAATTAACGGCGCACCTTTATTCACAAGCTATATTGGTATCTCACTAAAAGTACATGGAAAGTCGTTTGGCGTACTTAACTTTATAACCACCAGTACAAATAAACAAAATTTCAATGATGTTGATAAAGACCTCGTAACCCTTATCGGTAGTTGGATGAGCGTTACTCTTGAACGAATCCTGGAACAGTCAGAATTAGCTGATGCAAAAGACATAGCGGAATCCGCGAACCACGCAAAGAGTAGTTTCATTGCCAACATGAGTCATGAAATTCGCACACCGCTCACCGCCATTATTGGATTTGCTAATTCCTTACTTGACCCATCTCGAACAGCTCAAGAAAATGCTGATGCAGCACATACAATCGTACGCAGCAGTCAACACTTGCATGAACTCATTAATGATATTCTGGATTTATCCAAGATTGAGGCAGGACAGCTGGTCGTTGAGAAAATGCCCGTATCACTGTTAGCCATTGTTGCCGAAGTTGAATCTGTCATTGCGCCACGCGCACGAGAAAAAGGCTTATGCTTTCATACTGATGCTATTTTTCCTCTTCCTGAAACAATCATCAGTGACCCAACTCAGCTCAAGCAAATCCTGTTAAATCTTTGCTCCAATGCCACCAAATTTACATCCGCTGGCGAAATCACAATTATCACTTCCTACGATGTTGGGCGTGAACAAGTAGTATTTACCGTCTCTGACACTGGGATTGGCATGGACTCACAGGAACTTACGCAAATATTCAAACCTTTTGCGCAAGCAGATTCGAGCACCACACGTCGCTTTGGCGGCACAGGATTGGGGTTGTGGATTTCACAACAACTTTCTGAACATCTAGGCGGTGAAATACTATGTGAAAGCGAAAAGGGTAAAGGCAGTTCATTTACAGTTCGCGTATCAATTGGTGATGTTCAACAGTTGACTTTCATCAATGAGCCACGTGAAGTCACACATATTGAAAAAGCTGCTGCTGAAACAACATCACAATCAATTCCTCAACTCAACGGTCATATTTTACTTGCCGAAGACAGTCCTGATATTCAAAATCTCGTGAAATTTGTCGTTAAAAAAACAGGTGCCAAAATTACAGTTGTCGATAATGGAAAAAAGGCAGTGGAACAGGCACTCGCAAATGAGTACGACCTTATCCTCATGGATATGCAAATGCCAGAAATGGGTGGAATAGAAGCAACAAATTGGTTGCGCAATGCAGGCTACGCTAGCCCCATTGTTGCTCTAACAGCAAATGCCATGAAGCAAGACGAAGAGCAAGGTCGTGCGGCGGGGTTTGATAACTATCTCACAAAGCCGTTAGTCATTGACAGGTTTTACACTATGCTTTCTGAGCACATCTCTGCTTCAGGTCAACCAGCCAAGCCACCACAAACAAAACCCAACGTTTCACCTATTGCTACTGATTCAAATAAAGATGGCCTCCAGGAAGATGAAGACTTTCAAGACCTGGTTGATTTATTTTTGCAGAGCTTACAAATACATGTTCGGGACATTGCAACTGCGCTTGAAAATATTGACTGGGATCTTTTGCAGACTGTTTCGCATAAACTCAAAGGTTCTGGGGCTGCTTTTGGCTACCCCAAAATCACAGAACTCGCCGGGCTTGTGAATGATCAACTACATAAAAATATTAACGTACTACCAGAAAAAGAATTCTTGAAATCAGTGCTAACACTTGAAAACTATTGTAAATCCATCTTACTTAAGCATTCAAGTAATCAGTAGCGGTAAATCTTTATTCTAGCAACCAAAATTATGCGCTAAACAAAAAAGTTGCACCTTAATAATCTGCTGGATTTTCACCAAGGTATTTTTCAAGGACTTCATTGAATCTCTTTAAGTCAACCGGTTTTGTCAAAAAGTCATTTGCCCCTGCCTCTTCGCAGGCATGGCGGTCTTCCGCTAAAACATTTGCTGTTAATACTACAATGGGTTTTTTAAAATCTTGCTGACGTAATAACCTGATGGCGCTCAACCCATCCATAACTGGCATTTGCATATCCATTAACACCAAGTCAAAATGTTCAGATGTTCCATAAGTAACCGCGGCAGCTCCATTTTCTGCGATAATGAAATCAACGCCTGCACGTTTCAAATAGAACCCAAGAAGCCGCTGATTATCGACATTGTCTTCTGCCAAAAGTACACGCCCTTGCAGAAGTGAACCTACTCTTATCTGGCGAACATTATTGGATACTTGTTGCGCCTCTTCACGTGAATTGATTAATGTCATATTTGCTCCGTCCCCAGCATCTACCTCAAACATAAATTGGCTGCCCACTCCGATTTTACTGTGACAACGGATTTGGCCACCCAATTTCTCAGCAAGTTCACTCGATATACATAAGCCCAGCCCTGTACCACCGAATTGTCGTGTCGTACTAACATCTGCTTGTGTGAATGGTAAAAATATTTGTTTTTGTGCTTCCTCGTCAACGCCTAAACCTGTATCCGTGATACTCACAAATAAACTATTTGTTGCTGACAAATATTTCACCAGCAAACTCACGCTTCCTTGCTCAGTAAACTTTATAGCATTTGAGCACAAGTTGATGATTATTTGTTTTAATCTTGTTGGATCTGTGGTGATTTTTTGTGGGAATGGATATTCAATCTTTACATTAAACTTCAAACCTTTTGCTTCCACACGTGATGCAAACAATGATTTTATTTCTTCAATTATCTCAACTGGTGACACTTCAATTAGCTCGACCACTAACTGTCCAGCTTCTATTTTTGAAAAGTCAAGAATGTCATTTATTATTTCCTGCAGATGTGTGCCGCTACGAATGATCGCTTCCACTTCTTGCTTTCGCTGCTCTTCAGGTAGGTCTGTATCGAGCAACACTTCTGAAAACCCAATAATCGCCGTTAATGGCGTTCTAATCTCATGACTCATATTGGCTAAAAAACTGCTTTTCGCTGTACTCGCTGCTTCTGCTGCAACAACGGCCTTACTTAATTGCTCTTGCTGAGTCTGCAATTTGTCCAGCATTTCATTCATAAATTGTCCCAAATGACCAAATTCATCATTACGATGATGATCGATTCGATTTGATAAGTCTCCCTCAGTTACGGCTTTTGTCGCCTCTACCAATTCGGTAATTGGCCGTGTCACACTTATGTGGATCAACCATGTAAGGACTAAAGCAAAAATTAAAAAAGGGATACCGGCTTCAATGAGCAATGCTCTCTGATGGGCTTTAATCAATTCATTTATGGGGCGGTGCTTGAAGATTATCGTCGCCAGATCCTTAGTGCTACTTTCATTTTCTTTGATGATTGTGCGTTTGATTGACCCATAACTCGCTTCACTGCCACCTATATTGGTAATTTTATTGCCAACAGTTAATGTTACTTCTTCTAGTGGTGACACACCCAGTTGTTCACGTAGCCATAATCGATCATCTACCGATAATTGCCACTGTGTTTTATTGAGCCTACTTTGTATCTCATAAGCTAGGTAGTCTGCAGTGAAGTCCAGCTTTTTCGATAAATCAGGTTGGATATTATTCTGTTCAAATATAGCGACGAAAACACCGATTAAAATCATCACCCATAAAACGGGGGCGGTAATCTTTACTGCGATGCTTGATGAAAGGTCATTCTGGAGTCCAGAATCAGTATTGGAAGACATTATTCTTTAACCACTATTGTGTCTCTACATCTATCATCTGAAACCACAGTACCGAAAAAATAGCACCATCGGGCAAATCTTCGTAATACCAGCAAGCGCCAACATGACGGCAATAAACCATGGGAAAACCCATAAAATGTCCGGATATAAAATGGCGCTTATGTACAACAGAATGGCTACGGCAACCCGCAACATACGTTCAGCTTCAAACCCAAATCTTGTGGACTTGAGCATAACCGCTTGCGAGGCCTTTGCGCTCGTACCATATCGCAACCGTGAAACCAAAATAGGAATGCGCCAATTAGTTACCGCTTCAAATAAGAACACTCCGATAAAAATATACATCATCATATCTATTTCGAGAAAAAGCGCGGCTAAGAGGTAAACGCCCTGGATAATGCGGAATGTTCTTTCACTCATGCTGACACCTCAAATACCGCGAATTCGTATTCACTCTATGGTATCGGTCCACCGGGGGACAATCTTAAGGTGATGGGAGACTTATTATGGAATAATAAGCTATTGTATTAACATTAAATATTTCTATTTAAAGCCAAATTCCAGGCGCAATCTGCCATTTTCAATCAAAGTCGATTTCAACGTGCTCTTCGACAAGGAATGATTCAACTCACGCTCTTTTACCGTATAAATGCGTACTACAGGCAATGAATTCTCTACCATTGCAGCAACAATGTCATGCAACACACCGCGCATTTTATTACTCGCCCTGGGTACGTCGAATTGCTGGATGTATGGCTTGCTAAAATAAACGCCGCCCGTTAGCGCTTTGTATGCTAGCTCCACCTGGATAGTGGCATGCCCACGAAGCACTGTACCGCCGGTGATTTTTGCGACTAATGGAATAATAAGTACAATTTTTTTATTATCTTTTTGCAAACGCGCCTTCGGCTGATGCAATGAAACTCGAGCCGATGCCGCATACTCACTCAACGGAAAGTAATTCTCTAATACATTCTGAATCTGAGTGTCTGAAAGACCTGTTACGAAAGCCGCCTGGCTCGCCGAGGAAATAGCCCATAAAAATACTCCTAGCAAAGCTATTCTGCAGGCTCGAAACGAAATCGCTACCATCTGATATCCCTTTAACTTACGCTATCTAAATAGGTTTTTATGCTAGGAGTTTACGCCTTCAAGCAACGGAGCGGAAGGTGGTTTACTTTAAGAATGATGTAGATGCTAATAGACGGCGCGCCAGGCAGGATTCGAACCTGTGACCTCTGTCCTCGAAGGACATTCTACCCATATGGTCTCAATAGGACTATGAGATGTAACTATATGTATTCGCGGATTCAACTCGCTAGTGCAACAGGTGTGTTGAATCAAAAAAATAACTGGTTCGGTGTTTTAAAACCAAGCAATTTTCTAGCTCGGTTACTGAGTTTATCCATAGCCTTTTTAATTTGTTGCGTGGTGATGGTGATGGTGATGGTGATGGTGATGAAGTCACAATTTTTCAGGATATATTGTCAAATGAGGTCATTGGTATTTTCATTCAATACCCTTTCCCAGGAGGCATAGGGATGAGCAAAATAAAAGTCAGCATCCAAAGCCTTGGCCATTGTTTCATGTTGGGAAAATTCTTAGCAGTTGTCATAGGTCATAGTATGCATTCGATCCGCGATCGGGCTAAGCAAGCCAATGATGACTTTAGCGACAAGGTCAGCGATTTTCTGCGGCACCTAGGCAATCTTATTTTTCATACTCATTTTTTCCTTTGGGGCTACCAACCTCCATCTAGCAGATATTTTGGTTGGTCAGTTTCCGAGCATTTCAACAGATGCAAGCTTCGCAGTGTACAGATTTTGTACTCTATAGGTGGCAACCATTAGTTGTCACAATGCTTACCCCTGCTTTTTGAACACGTCATGCCTCGTTCGGGCATAATATTCACGATGCTATTACAAACTATTGTGCATGCTTCGTGAACCAACGTTATAGTATGAACATGTCACGGACATTTTTTAACCTGCTGGAAGTTACTGCCAAGTTACTAGGGTAAACTTAAGGTCATATATTCAATGTGTCTGCCGGCAATTTGTTGGATTGAGTCACTGTTATTACAATAACCCTTCTCGCGGTACCGCAAGATTCTAGATTATTACAAAGCACTCACGGTCTATTTTCGGATTAAAATGTCCTGTTGCTACTTACATATGCCTGAAAATCAGCGCAGCTACACTCGTCAACTGGGGCTGCCGTATCGATAGGAGAAAGGGATAGGAATATGGATGACGAAGAACTACATTTCATTGTTGTGTCAAATCAACCTGACAAGCTCGTGAGTCTATTCGAACAGGAACTAAAAGAATTGCGGATTGGTTCGCTTCGTCAAATTACTCCTGCAGGACTAACAGCGCTGGTATTACTACCGCATGAAATATTGATCTTTGATTTTGTCTCAATAGATCTAAATGATGTTAACGATAATATCCGCTGTTCAATCGGTGGCCATCTACTGCTTGCTCTTTTCCCCCCAAACATAAATGAGATATCAGTGAGTCAGACCGTGATCTGCACCGAGACAGTGTCATGGCCCCCTAAGCAGGACGAGCTTAAAATTAAGTTACTACACCTGGGCCGGTTAGCTAAGGTCGAGCACCAACTCGACCAAAGCTTAGCCCTGAAACTAAATCTCATTGGTGAGTCGGAGGTTTTTCAACAAATTGTCTCCAACATAAAAAAATATTCGAAATGTAATGCCCCAGCCCTTATCCTGGGTGAAACCGGAACGGGTAAAGAAAAGATTGCCCGCGCCATCCACTATGCTGGAGTGGATGATGGGAAGCCGTTTGTGGCAGTGAACTGCGGTTGTCTACCTGATAGCTTGGTCGAGAATGAGCTGTTTGGCCATGCCCGCGGAGCGTATACCGATGCCAGGGAATCACAGAGCGGCCTGGTCGAACAGGCGGAAGGCGGCACCCTGTTCCTGGATGAGATAGAAGCCCTTAGTCGCAAGGGCCAGGTTGCGCTACTACGCTTTCTGCAGGATTATGAATACCGCCCACTGGGCTCACAGCACACCAAACATGCCAGCATACGGCTGATCACCGCGAGCAATGAATCACTAGACAAATTGGTGGATCAGGGGGCGTTTCGTAAGGACCTTTTTTATCGAATAAACATCCTTCCACTCACCCTGCCGCCGCTGCGCAAAAGGGGTACTGACATACTCTTGCTGGCGGAATATTTTCTCGACAAATATCGTGCGGTGTATGGCCAGAACAACCGCTACCTTGATACGCAAACCCTACTCTGGATGAGCCGTTATTCTTGGCCGGGAAATGTCCGTGAGCTTGAGAATTTAATTTTGCGCGAATTCTTATTGGCTGACTCTGCCTGCATCAACATCCAGCCTAGCAATGACGTTTCGAATGAACGGCGTAGACAATTACAGGACCGCCGCCGCTCTTTGGATCTTTATAACCGCAGTTTTCAAGATGCCAAATCTGCTGTGGTAAAAGAATTTGAGCACAACTACCTGCAATATGTGCTTGAAGATGCCAACGGTAACATCTCCCAGGCCGCCAGACAGGCGGGGAAGGAACGCAGAAGTTTTGCCAGGTTGCTCGACAAATACGGCTTTACCAAAAAAAGCGATAGAGCATAACAATCATTATTCATCTGCTCAGTTAAACTGCTCAATTAAACTGCTGACTCTCCGTTCATCATAGGCTGTCAATACCCGTCATATTAATATTCTCAAATCCAACCTTGATATCCAGGCACCCTAGCCAAACGCGCTAGGGTGAAATTGCCCTAGGACTTTCTTCGATTTGGGTCTTTTAGCCCTATCCCGATTAGCTAACGCACTTTGCTACGACGCACAATCAATGACTTGCCATGATAATTTGTATGGCATGCATTCTGCTGTGTGTAAAAAGTAATTGGGGGTGCACATGCTGGAGTGGATAGAACGGGTCGATAGTGTGGCCAAAGAAATTGAACACTACTTGGAGTCACATCCGCAGGCCTCTGATTCATTGGAGGGGATTGCGACTTGGTGGATATCGAAACAACGCATACGTAACGAACTGGAAGTCGTGCGTGCGGCGCTGGAACAATTGACCCATGCGGGGATTGTTTCCGCTGAACATGCAGGCAATAAACGCGAACCTGTTTATCAACTGAATAACAAGAGCCACTGAATAAAAAATACTCAAACTCTTTATGGCAAATGTAAAAAGCATTCACTCAGTCTGCAACTCGATCATTCAGTTTCTGCATAACGCCTACGAGGCTTATCCAGTGCCGGATGGCGATCCGGGCACCACTTTGCAGGATGAGTATCCGTGTTCTTTCCGAGTCATTTCATCGGGGGAGCTGGATCCCAGTGCCGATTTTGGCACCAGCCTTACACTTTATCTTTACCGCGTGCTGGTCAACGAACATGTGCGCAGTCAGCCGATGGCACGTAGTTCGGGGGAAGGGGTTTTACCGTTGTCAGTGGATCTGCATTTCCTCATCACCGTGTGGGCCGAGAGTGCCGCCGCCGAGCAGACCATCTGCGCCTGGGCCATGCAACAGCTGCATCAACAACCGATCATGGATGTCTCGTCGTTGACGGCGGAGGGCGGCTGGCGCAATGACGATGTGGTGCAAATTATTCCAGCGGAGTTATCCAACGAAGACCTCATGCGGGTATGGGACGCCCTGGCGCCGGACTACCGCTTGTCACTTTCCTATATCGCCCGCGTCGTCCGTATCGATCCGGAAGCCTCGGCCACCGGTCTGCCGGTCGTAGCGACGCGCTACCAATATGAAGAGAAAGCTGATGCTGATTGAACGCGTCGAGCAACGGGTTCT
>CAZXZI010000008.1:0-42258 GCA_964645165.1 uncultured Ectothiorhodospiraceae bacterium | reverse complement strand
AGGAGAAAATCTTGGCGGCGAGAATGCTGCCGGACCAGTACAGTCCCAGTGGGATAAATAAAAGGGCGCGAAAATCCGGGCCGCCGTACGTGGTCACCGGGTTGATGACCTGATCCACCACCGACCAGTTGAGGAGCAGTGCCGTGGCTGCACCTTCGTCCAAGCCGTAGGCGGTGAGATTGAGCAGGCCGAACCACAGGATGAGACCACCCCAGGCAACCATTAGCAGGTAGACCCAGATTCTGGGGGGCATTTTTTCCAGCAGGGATTTGAACATCGGGTTGTCTCGGTTACCTACATAGTCTGCGGCCGAAGCCGGGCAAAGGCGGGATTTTACAGGAAGAAGTCGGGGCGGGAAAATGTGGCGTGGTGGATCTGCAACAATCTTAGGGTCGAAGAGTCCGGTGCCCCTTGCGGGACACCGGATGTGGCCGGTTTGATTTACTCCACTTCTGTCTCGGCCGTGGCTCGCTCGGCTGCGCCGGGATGAGACGCTGTCCAGCCGGGTTCATCATCCCGGGTGGTGAGTGGCGTGGTTGGTTGGCTGATGTTTGCGCTAACTTTGATGGGGGTTGATTGGGTTTTGCCCAGCCGGGTCATCACATGGGGGATGGGGTAGTTCTCCAGGAATTCCTCGGGCAGACCCAGCAATTCTTCTTTGAAGGCATCCGGTGCGAACAACATGGGAATGATGTTGTTGTAATGGCTAGCCTTGGGTGTGAGTTTGAGCACGCCATCGTCGCAGGAGAGCAAACCGAGTTCACTGAGTGAGTTGATCAGGTCGCCAAAGGCCGTGTGCAGGTTGACGCCGTATTTGTCGAAGATGTCCTCCAGCGGCACCTCAGTGAAACGCAACCGGCTGGTAACCTCGCGAGCCAATTCCATCTCGGGGCTCAATAGATCCACCGTGGTCAGGGGCAAGCGGCCTTCATCAATGCACTGGTAGTAGGATTTCAGGGTAACGGCATTCTGGTAAGGCTTCTTCGGTGCGTAACCTTGTGAGGCAATGCCCATGGCCACCAGGGGCAGGTTTTCCCAGCGCCGGATCTGATGAAGGTAAGAGGCCTTTTCCGGTTTAACAAAGATATTTTGCAGCACCTGCTGGAAACCCTCCGCTAACAGGTAGTCTTTGGCCTGGGCGAAAAGCGCCAGTTTTTTGTTGAATAGTGCATCTTTGTTGGGGCCTTCCGGGCTGAGGTTGGTGCCGCAGCGTTGTTTGTCTAATGAGTAAATGGACAGGCTGGGGATGCCGAGGGCGTTAAATTGCTGCAGGGTATTGATCAGCGCGTCATCGTCTTCTTCGTCGAAGCCGTACATGGTATCGACGTTGATGTTGTCAAATACGCGTAGTGCGTGTTGCAATTCATGCTTGGCCTGTTCGACGGAGTAGTGGCGGTTCATCCCGGCAAGCAGTTTTTCATTTAGGGTTTGGATGCCGTAACTGATGCGATTCACGCCCAGGGCGTCCAGCAAAATGATCTTCTCATCCGGCAGAGTGCCCGGCGCGGCTTCGACGGTGATCTCAGCATCATCGGCAATGTTGAAATATTTTCGCAGGCCTTCGAATACCTTGATCAGCAGGCTCTCCGACAGATGGGTGGGTGTGCCGCCGCCAAAGTAAATAGATTCACATTGCAAACCCTGCAAAGGCTCGGCGTACATCTGCATTTCTTGCAGTAAATAATCAATGTAACGATCGGCCTCGTTAATGCCCTTGCCGGGGAATACGGTGTAATAACAAAAGTTGCACAGGGTTTCGCAGAACGGGCTGTGCAAGTAAAGACTGTATTTGCCGGGGATGGCGGAGGGCTCGGCAAATAATTCATCGGGTGCGCAGGGTTGGGCGTGAGGCGAGAGAATCGGTGGGGGAAAGCTCCAGTCAAAACAGGGATAAAAATCGTTTTGGATTTGCAGGACATCGGCGAGCCGCTGAGTGAGGTTGTGTGCTGCAAATTCGGGCAGACTGGCGGCGTCTTGAGGGGTGATTTCCGGATGCTTGATAAGGCGTGATTTTTTGTTGAAGTTGGTGCTGTACTCTTTCATGCGGTATTCCTTTTTTACAAATGCATTTAATGAGTATCAGAAGGTATATATACGGCACCCGTCCTGATGCAGAATTGAGAGTAAGCAATTTATTCTTGTTTTGCCATCACTGTATAGCAATGAATAACGTAACGACGAGTATAGTGAATGAAGTGCTGTTTTCAGTGCTGGTTTGTGAGTTTTAACGTTAAGTAGCTGTCTAAGCGCGCAGGCATTAATGATGTCCAGTTATAAAAAGCCCCAATGAAAACCTTGATTTGGTTGTTATCTGTCAATGGTTGGCTAACTGTCGCTGAGCTTATTTTGTGGATGTGCCCTGTGCCACAGGCAAAGGAAGTCGCAGGTGATAGGTTGTTCCTTTGCCGAGGGAGGAGTCGATATCGATAGTGCCTGACATCATCTCGACAAAGCGGTGAGTGATGGCCATGCCCAGGCCGGTGCCGCCACGTTGATGCTCTCCCTGCACAAAAGATTCAAAGATGCTATTGCGTGTTGTTTCATCCATGCCGATACCGGTGTCAGTGATCTCAAGATGATAAGCAGATTCTTCACTGCTGACATGGAGGCTGATGTGACCCTGGTCGGTAAACTTAAAAGAATTTCCCACTAGGTTGATCAGCGCTTGCCGCAGTTTTTGCTGGTCACCGATGATGAGTTGTTGCGGAGTTTGGTTGTTGATGCGTAGCTCAATACCTTTTACCTGGCATTGGCCGCGAAAGGTGTCGGCAATTTCGTCCAGCAGTTCTTTCATATAAAAGGTGGCAGGCTCCAGTTGAATGTGCCCTGCCTCGATCTTGGAGAAGTTAAGGATGTCATTGATAAGATTTAGCAGATGATTACCACTACGTTCAATAGTCCGGACATCGGTGACCTGTTCTTCGTTCAGTCCGCCTTCATCTTTCAGTAATTCAGCGTAGCCGATGATGGCGTTGAGTGGAGTGCGGATTTCGTGGCTCATGTTGGCGAGGAATTCCGATTTCATTTTATTGGCCGATTCCGCCTGAACTTTGGCAAGCTCCAGTTCGCGGGTACGTTCGGCCACCTTGTCTTCCAGTCGAGTGAAGAGCTGTGCATTTTCGATGGCGATGGCTACCTGGTTGGCAAACAATGTCAGCAGATCCAGATCATCTTGGTCAAATTCCTCGCCATCCTCCCGGTTGATACCGGCAATACCACCCAGAAAATGTGTTTTGCCGAACAGGGGAATCATAATGACGGTCTTTGCCTCTTTCTCCCATTTGTTGCGCTCGTTTTCGTTGAGTTCATCCAGAACGCCTCGCCACCAAGGTCGTTTGTGCTCCCAGACCCAGCCGTAGATGCCCATTTTCAGCGGCAGGGTTTCGCCAACGATCTCGTCTGCGTTAAGGCCACAACCGGCAGCGTAGGTGTAGCTGGAGAGGTTTTCATCGAGGATAGGGATCAGCAGGGTTTGCGCCTTGATCAGCGGCCGCGCTTTTTCTGCGACCAGCTTGAGCAGATGGTCAAGGCGCAGCTCGGAGACCAACATATTGCCGATGTCACAGAGCACCTGCTTTTCATGTTGCAGTCGGTGGATTTGGATTTTGTGGGTGCCCATGATTTTTGTCTTGAAATCTTTACACAGTTTGCGACGAACAATTGAATGGTTCGTCAATATTATGCACTAGTGTATTTCCTGTTGCATTTAGTGAAGTTATTATTTTGATTCTGAGTCGTTCGTTTGATCGTGTGGCTGGAGGATTATTTTAATTCTAGATGCAGCATTTTACCGCCGGTTTCATCCGCCAGTTTTTGGTAATGCCAGTTGGTGTCTGGGTTGTCGCGCCCCAGAGGCAGGGTGAATACCGGGCTGGGGATGTTGAAGTAGCTGATTTTGTCGGAGGGCGGTTCGTCGCCGATGAGCAGGTAGGCGCCGGGTACCGGAGCGTGTTCGGCGGCGTATTTGAAGCCTTGACCGATGGTTTCGTTAGCGCCGGTGAAGGGGGCGCCTTCGATGAGCCGATCAAACATAGCGCCCATGGTGCCACGGTAGGTGTCGGAATGGCCGTCGGAGAACCAAGTGAGTGCATCGAGTTTTTTGCCGGAGCGAATGATGATGATACGCAAGATGGGAACCAGGAATTCACTGACGCCATGCATGGAGCCGGTAGCGTCAATGAGCAGGTGCAGGCTGTTGCCGGGTAGGCTTCGCAGACCTTTGACGAAGACATCGAAATCTTTGCGATTCTTGTGGTTGGCAAATCCGGAGGCGGCCAGGGCTTGCTCTATTTGCGCCTCGGTGGAGAGGCTGGCCATGGCGTCCATGCTGGCCATCAGGCGGTCGTGTTCGGCGTGGGCCTGGTTGAGTTCAGTCCGCAAGTGGTTGAGTGCGTCTTTCAGCCGGGGTGCCTGATATTGCTCTGCCATGCGCGCGGTGATGAGAATGGTGACCAGCAGAAAAATAAACGTCGCCAGCATCAGCAAGGCGATGTCGGAAAACATCTCGTAGATGTTGGGTGGAGAGGAGCGGCGTTTTCTGCGCATGGCGGGTGTCTATTGCTTGCGCTTGTCGCCGAACAGGTAACCCAGTACCCCGCGTTCGGCCTGCTTGAGCTTGATCTCCAGCGCAAGGGTTTTTACATGTGCTTCGCGCAGACGCACCATCTCTCGCAGATTGTCGATGCTGGTGTCCTGTCCCGGGTGTTTTACTTCGGTGGCAAACTCACGCATGGCTTCGCGGGTATTTCCCAGCAGTTTGTGCAGGCCTTCGATGTTGCGATGCATGGTGCCGATTTCGGCATTGATCAGGTGCAGGTCGCGTTCCAGTGAAGGCTTGAAGTCGGACGAGCAGTAGACCAGGCAGGTGCGGGTCAGGCTATCTTCCAGGCTTTCCACGCCATTTTCATCAATATGCGCGAAGATGCGCAGCAGCACGCCGCCGAGTACCGCGCCTAACAGGGTGGTGTAAAACGCCGTGCCCATGCCGCTCATGGCGCCGCGCAGACCGGAAAGTAGCTGTGCTTGATCCTGACCCAGGGCGTCTAATGAACTGGTGAGACCGGTGAGGGTCAGGGTGAGTCCGGCGACGGTGCCGATCAGACCGAGGGTGATCAGCAGGTTGCCAATGATTTCCAGAGCATGCGATATCCGTTGGTAGATGGAAAACTCCACATCCACCAATGCCTCGATATTGAGTGCACCGTTATTGTTGACGATAGTGCGCAGTGAATTGAAGAATTCTGCCACGCAGCCTTTTTTGTGGGTTTCTTCGATACCCAGCCAGCCGTCACGCTTGGCGACATTTTCCAGTTCATCGACCTTAATGGATTCCAGGGTTAGCAGGATGGTCAGTACAAAACTGGTCACCACGCCCAGGATAAACAGGCCGATGATGGCCCAGGTAATGCGGCTTGGGTCATGTTGTACGAAGGTTAACACCTCCGTGTCCTGGTAAAGCCCAAGGTAGATGACGATGGCAGCGGCCGCCCAAACGACCCACAAGACCAGCGCTCGGTATCCTCTTTGTACCATGCGAGATTTGCTCAGTAGTAAAGTTGAAGAATGCGTCTGGGAAATGCTTGAGCCCGTGGCCGCTTGTTATTTTTCCCCCTAAGTATGTTGTGGGCTTGCGGGTAGGTCAAACGGCGTGTTGATTTCTGGGAGCTTACGCGGTTTTCTGAGTATGTGTTGCCGATAACCTAATAAAATGCTCAGTTAAACCGGTTGCAAGTCTGGCCAAATTGAGTCTGGTAACTTGAGGGAAACGTGATATATACTGGCCGCCGTTTGCTTGTTCGGCAGTAGGTAATCATGTTATACAAGGCCGGACATTTTATGGTTCTATTCTAAATTCTTATTTTGGGGAGGGATTGAAATGGATATCAACGCTACAATCGGTGTTGTATATATTGTTGTTGCCACTGTGTCATTCATAGTTGCTGCGATGATGATGAAGAAAGGCCTGTAGTAAACTGAAGATATTTCGGTTTGTATGGGTTTTGCCGCGTCACACTGGCAGGCATACATAGGTGGGGTCTACTGGGAGCCGGAAGAAGTTGGTGAGCCAGAGTTCAGTCAAAAATAGAAAAAAGGCGTGAGCCGGACAAATAATAATTAAATTGTCCATTACGAATTAACAATAGGTTGGGAGGGAGTGTTCTTATGCATTTCATTATAAAAGCATCGGTGATTGCGTCATTGTTCGCAGCATCCGCGGCGTTTGCTTCGGGTGAGGGTCATGGGCATGGCAATCACGGTAATATCGAAAACGGTAAAAACATATTCATGAATGGTAAGGGCGATGTTCCTGCTTGCATGAGTTGTCACGGTAAAGATGGTATGGGCGACGATGCCATGGGTACGCCACGTTTGGCAGGTCAGGGTTATGTCTACATCGTGAAACAGCTGGAAGATTTTGCAACAGATAAGCGTATGGATACCACCATGTTTATCATGAATACCAATGCCAAGGGTTTGAGCAAACAGGATCGTGCCGATGCTGCTGCTTATGTGAATAGCTTGAGCAATGAGCTGGTGTCGTCAGACATGGCTCAGGTGAAAGAGCTTGGCAACCCTGTCGGTGTGCGTCACTTGGGAAAATCCATTGTAATGTATGGTGCGGTAGAGCGCGGTATTACTTCGTGTTACACCTGTCATGGCTTTAACGGTCGCGGTTCTGCGCCGGTTTATCCGATGATTGGCGGTCAGAAATATGTCTATCTGCTCAATCAACTGAAAAAATGGCGTGACGCCAGTCGTGCCAATGATCCCATGGGACAGATGCGTGCCGTTGCTAAGAATCTGACGGATGAGGATATGCATAACGTAGCGACTTACCTGACGTCTGCTCCACGCACGACGCAGGGTAACGGACGCGTGCCGGGTGACTATCCTGAGCATTAATCCTTAGCTCGTACAAGATCATAAAAAGGGCGGAATTTTTCCGCCCCTTTTATTTGTGCGCCTATTTTCCTGTTGTGTCAGTTTTCTCATCGCCGGCCTTTTCTGGTAGAATTCGCAGGCTATGGCGGATCTGGCTTGCCGCTATTGTGTCGTTAACCGTTTGTTGTAGGGGCGGCTCCAAGTTCGGAATGATGATTGGACGGTAACTATTAAATTATGTCGAAAGTAAAGCAGCCACTGAAAAGCGGCGAGAAAATTCTATTTGGGATTGTGGTGGTATTCATCGGTCTTGCGGTGATCGCTTATGCGTCGTTGGAAGCTTACCGCATGACGCGTACCGAGCCCATATTTAGTAGCAAGACGCATTATAATTTTTCACAAGAAGGTGAGGAAGGTTCGCGTACCTTTCGGCTGTCGGGTTGTACGGCGTGCCACCGTGCATTGCGAAACGGCACGAATATGGGCTTGTCCCTGGACGGCGTTGGATCAGTGCGCAGCCTGGATTGGCTGGTCGCTTTCTTGGCCGATCCGGAAAAGACTTATGGCTCTAAGACGCTTGATCATGGTTCTAGCCCCAAGGAGGCTGCCTATGTGGCGGAGATGCCTGAAAAGGATCGTCATGCCATTGCGGTATTTATCTCAGAATTAAAAGCTGAACAGGGTTCGTCATCAGCGCCCATGCCCCCGGAGGGGCGCTCAGACTTTATCGATAAGATGGTGGGTACCTGGGCGCCAGCTGATTGGAAAAAGCGCTATAAGGATGTTCGAGACAAGCCGTCACCACAAGGTCCCGGCCAGGCTGAGTTTGATCGCTCATCTTCAGAAGCAAACAAGTCGACCTCTAAAGAAGCAAGCAAGTCGACCTCTAACGTTCAGGAGTAAATAGTGAACAGTAGCAATCAAGAGCCGTGGGTACAGGACACGGAATACACGCGTTATACCCTGTGGTTTTTCTACGCCTGTATTATTTACAGCATTATTGGCTTTTCCTGGGGGGCGCTGATGGGTGGTATCTCCGAGTTCCGCTATTTTGTGGATCATCGTCTGCACGGTAATTTGATTGTGCGCGCGCATACGCACATCAATTTACTGGGTTGGGTGGAGATGGCTATTTTTGGCGCGGTGTATTACATCATTCCGCGTTTAGTGAGGCGTCCCATTTACAGTCTCAAGCTGGTGAAGCTGCATTTTTGGACACATAACTTTGGCCTTATTGGCATGGTGGTGTTTTTCACCACGGCCGGTGTGTTGGGTGGTATTGCCAGTGAAACCGGTACGCCAGAACAGGTTGAAGCGGTGGTTAAACCCATTCTGGCGACGATGGGTATCTTTGGTACCTTGGTGTTATTGGCGAACTTTATCTGGGCCTACAACCTATTTCGTACCTGTGCCGGTTGGGCAAAAAACCGGGAGTAAATCATGCGGAAGATACGGCAATTTCTGATCAGACTACTGCCCGGCGCCATGATATTGGTGGTGTTGTCAGGCTGTATCTTTGATGATGGTAGTTACAAAGTGGGTATGGTGGTGCCAAGCCTGCGCACCAAAACGCTGGCTGATGTAGGCGGGGATTTAAGTCGCATCACCAGCTATCGGTATCCCGATAAGCGCATGTACCAGTATTCACTGGATGACGCTTTGGCTACGAACAAGGTGATTGTGCTGGCCTTTGCGACGCCAGGCCATTGCACGCAGTGTGACAAGCACTTGCAGATGCTCAAAGGTGTGATCGATAAATATGGGGATAGCGTGTTGATTTTGCACATGGACCAATATCATAACCCGGAGGCTTTTAATGCTTTCAAGGTGATCGGCGATCCCTGGACTTACGTCATTGATGCGAAGAAAACCATTCGCTTAAAACGTGCAGGTCGGATGCTTTATCGTGAAGTAGACGCTGTGCTCACCAGTCTGTTAAAAGAGCAAAAGGCAGGTTAGTCATCGTGGCAAAATCAGAAATGGTTAAGTTGATGCAGGATCGCAAAGGTGTAACCTGGGATGCGATGATGTACGTGCCCACCGTCGTTGGTTTGGGCGTGGGTGCTTTTATGTTTTGGTACGACAAAAGTCAGAACTTGGCTTATCTATTGTTTTTTCTGGCCTGCTTCTTTTTTTATCAGGGCGTGCATCGAGTGATGGGGCGCATGCTGATGCTGCCGCGTTCGCCAATTTCACTGGACATCACCAAGCAGGGTGTGTCATTGGGTATGCGCAATGGTGAATCTATCGAGCTGATTAAAAATGTACGTTATTTTGCAGATCATGCCGGCAAATCGTTTGGGCTTACGGGAATGGATATGACAGGCGCTAAGCGCCAGTATGTGTTTCACAAAGGCCAGTTTGCAGATGAGACTGTCTTTGTTAAGGTCGCTTCAGCTTTGAAGGTGTTCGCCTGACCGCTCTTTAGTTTGCCCCTTGGCTGCCCTGTAGCCAGTTTCTCTCAGCGTTGTCTGCGCTGGCGGATGATATCCCAGCCCATAAAAGCCAGCGCCGCTATGCCCGCCAGACAGCCCCCCGTGATAATCCATTGCTCAGTGGCTGGTGAAACCAGACCCCCGATAAGCATGTGTATGGAATACCCGAGAATAAAAACCGAACTAACGGCTACGCTGGAGAGAAGAATGATTTCTTTCATTTTAGTGGTGAATTCTGTGCTAAGTCGACCGTGAAAAACTGCAGCTTATCAGAAAATGCTTGTAGCACAGAAGCTTGTGTTTTCCAGAGTATTTAGCTTGGGTATTCGCTTGATTTGCTTATGAAAAGTCAAAATTTTGTCGGCCGAAAAAAAGTCATTCTGTTTTTATGGTTGGAGGCTTGACCCCTCTAATGACATGTGACACTCTCCTTTGCCATGATTCTCCGGCTATCAATGCGGGTGAACATAGGGAGGGGGGACTTCCCAATAATAATTAGTTCAGAAACGCAGGCAATTTTTTGTCTTGTCGTATTCTGCAGTCTCCGTTGAACCCTAAATAATAAAACGTAGTAAGTTATCTGGAGGTGATGGGATGAAAAATCCAATAATGCTTTCTCTGGTTGGGGGAATGTTAACTGGGATGGGTAACGGCAGTGTATTTGGTGCCGCACTCATGTGCTTTCTAGGCCGCGCTCCGTTTGGTAATTGGGGTGGTTGGGGTGCGACAGCATATGATCCGGTTACTTTCACCGGTTTTATTGACTGGTGCATGATTGTATTCGGTATTGCATTCTTTTTGATTTTGAAGATTGCTGTTGACCGTCATTTGGAAATCGAAGCAAAGGCCTAGCAACAGCTTCTTGTTGGCGTTTGAAGATAATAATTTTTAGATTACTAATTTTGGGGAGGGGTTGAAATGGCTACCTTTGCGGGAATGATGGGGATTTTATTAGCGCTTAGTTTTATGTGGTTCAGCTGGTTTTTGCTGATGCCTCGTAGCAAATAAATTGGTTGGTTCAGAAAAATAACCTGGGAGGGTAAAGATGTTTAAATACCTATTTGCGAAAGCTGACGATATCCCGGCTGGTTCAGCCGCGGTTTATTTCGGCTATTCGTCTATCATTTGGTTTGTGATTGGTACCGGTTTAGGTTCCTTTAACGCAGCAAAACTCGCATTTCCTGACTTTGTCACGGGTAGCGAGATTTTGTCGTTTGGTCACATGCGTCAAGTACACGTGCTCGCCGTTATTCTCGGCTGGATTTCCATGGCCTTTGCCATGGCGATGATGTACATCACACCAGCTTTGGGTAACACCAAGCTATGGTCAGAAAAGCTGGGCGTTTGGAACTGCATGCTGTGGAATGTGGGTCTGTCACTGGGCTTGTTTCTGTTGTGGTTAGGCGTGACGTCAGGTCGTGAATACTCGGACATGCCGTTCCCGATTGACGTAGTGATTATCCTGGGCCTGTTGACGCCTTTGTGTGTCAATGTGTTTATGACCATCAAAACTCGTCGTACTCAAGGCATCTACACGACAAACTGGTTCTTTGGCTCAGCTACTTTCATGGTGATTATCGTATTCACAGTGGGTAACTCACCAGAGTTCTTCCAGTTGACTGGGCTGACGGAAGCCTATTTAACTTGGTGGTTTGCGCATAACGTGCTGGGTTTGTGGATAACGCCGGTAGCAGCCGCTATCTCGTACTACGTTGTGCCGAAGGTTACGGGTAACCCACTGTACTCGCATCGTATTGGTCACTTGCATTTCTGGTCTGTGGTGGTGTTTTACTCCACGCCAGCAGCTCACCACCTGATGTCTGCGCCTCTGCCAGAATGGTTGAAATCATTCGCCTCTGTTGAAGGTGTGTTGATTTTGGTGCCTGCCATCGCATTTGTATCCAACTTATTGCTCACTATGAGCGGAAAGTGGCGCATGTTTGTGGAGAACATCGAAATCAAGTTCACCATTACGGGTGTGTTGATGGCGATTCCGTTGAACATGCAGGGTGGTTTCCAGCAGACGCGTGCCATCAACTGGTACATTCACGGTACTGGCTGGATTGTGGCTCATGCGCACTTGGCATTGCTTGGTTTCTCGACCTTCTTGGAAGCGGCTGCGGTGTACTACGGCCTGCAAACATTGTTACGTCGTAAGCTTTATTCCTTAGGCTTAGCTAACTTCCACTTCTGGATGCTGCTGGTAGGCTTTACCACTTACTGGGTATCGATGACCATCGCTGGTCTGATCCAGGGTGCTGGTAAGATCTACGAAGTGCCTTATATCGACGTCGTTATTGCTGAACATCCTTATATGATTGCACGTTGGGTGGGTGGCACAATGGTGTTCCTCGGAAACATCGTATGGTTATACAACATGTACAAGACTGCTAAGTTGGGTACTACGATACCTGTTGGTCGTCTGCCGCATGAATTGGCCTACGAACGTTAATAGAATAATAAGGGGAGGAGTTAACCATGGCTTTTAGAGAATATAAAATTGGTTCCCGAATGTTCGGTTTGGCGTTCGGTACATCCATGTTCATTACCTTGTATATGCCAGCAGTGGATATTCAGAATGTTGCTGCTACGGCAACTGCAATGGATCGACAGTTGGCCTTTGGTCGAGTGGGCGGATTCAGTTATGAAGATCCATTCCTGCAAGGTTGGGCAAAACCTATAACTGTGCAGATAGGTCAGGATCCTAAGACGGGGGCGGCAATTGAATCAACGCGTGCCTTTGTCTATGAAAAGGGTGCGACATTTCCAAACGGCATCCGTCACCCACGAATCCTGGGCACTGTCTCGGCTGAAGCTACAAAAACAAAGGGTCGTGTCGGTGAAGCTAATGAGGCGCAGGGCGCCGTCTTCGTGGTGACAGAAGAAGTTGTCGATGGTGTGATGGTGCCCTACATTGAAAATGTTACGGCTACCCGAGGCTGGACTCCAGAGGCGACTCTGGCAAAGGCTCCGGATGCACAGAGGTTGAATGTAGGTAAAGGCAAAATCATGTTTGTTCGCGAAGGTTGCTGGTGGTGTCATACCCTGCTTCCTGAAGAGACCCAGGATTGGCAGTACTTCGGTGCACCACCAATGTTGGGCGACTTTAATGGTGAATCGCCTACTGCATTTGGTTCTGACCGTAAGGCACCTGATTTGACGCACGTGGGCTCACGTAACTCTTCACGTGAATGGATGATGATGCATTTCTTCAATCCGCGTTTAGTGCAGTCACACTCTATTATGCCGCGTTACGATTATTTGTGGGGCGACAAGGATGCCAGTGGAAATGCCATCGATTTTGATGGTTGGCGTGCGGCCTACACGGCATACGCAACTGGAGAGTCAATTTATCCACCAGAAGTCCCAGTGCCAGCGTCTGATAGTGAAGCGCGTGCATTGATCGACTTTGTCCTGAACATGAAATAAGGGGAGTAGACATGGCTTGGAAATTTGATAACCCACTGCACACCCTGTGTACGGATGACCAGAACGAGATCGCAAAGGGCGTATGGGAAGGTGAAAGCCTGGGTGGTATAACGGAAGACAATAATCGCCTTCCAGTGCCTATCATTGGCATCTTATTGCTGACGATTGTCACGGCGTTCTTGATAACCTTCCCGTTGTGGGGTCAGCGCCCCAATGGGGCGATCTATGAGGAATACGTTGCATTAATGGATTCCCCTGCGATTCAAGGTAAAAACGATGCTGAAGCAATGGAATATATTGTTAATCAAGTGAAAGCAAGCGGCTCAAAGTGGGCAGCTTTGCAGGAGCGTCATCCGCTAGAGATGGATGACTTACGCCTGATTAAAAATGACATCATTGAATTGCAACGCCAGAAAGCAGATTTACGTGAGTACAACGTTTTAGGCAACAGATTGCACATTGCCAACTTTGAAGGTAACTGGATTACTGATCCAAATACCGGCAAAGTCCGACGTGAACGCTTACAGCCATGGTGGGATAAGGGTTACACCATTGATGTTTTCTGGGTTAGTTTGTTTTGCATTAGCGTGATGATTGCCGTGAAACGCCTACCGAGTTATGACTGGGAGCCGAAGCATTTCGGTCACTAATTTCAACAGCTTGGTTAGATAATGAGGAGTTTGATATGATTGATCTGGATAATGGCCCTTTGGCTATGCTGATTTGGATATTGCTGGTATATACGGCACCGTTCATTTATAGCTTTTATGTAGATAAGACTGATGGTGATAAGCCTGGAATTCGTGATTACGGTTGATTTAACCACCAGCAAATTCAGCTTTTTGTTGAAAAAATAAGGCCATACCGATTTAGGTATGGCCTTTTTTATGGGTAATTGGTTTCTTGATTGCAACATCCTTTAATGTTGAGATAGTTATTGCCGGTTTTCAGACGAAGATTTATTGGCTGGAAAGAGCCAGCGCGTGGTAAAATTACCCATTGCGTATCGGTAGTCCTTACTGCGATAAAATGTAGGTATTAAAGCGATGATTTCAGAGGTGTCCCAACGTTTGCTTAGCGGTGTATTGGAAATTGTACATTCGTTATTTAGCACAGGCGTTGGTATGTTGGTAAAGAAGGGGTCTGGCCCATTTGGCATCGATACCAGTATCGAAGGAATGAACTCACAAGAATTTAGTGTTGGTATTTTTTATTTTTTAATTGTTTCAATTGCCGTTTTTACAGTTTTTGCATTTATGTTCATGTTGAAGAGTAAGGCGGATCTCAAAACAGGCGAGAAAGTGCTTTTTGCCTGGATATTTTTTGGAATAGTGATGGCGGTTGTATTTGGCGCCGCACAAATGCTAGATGGTTACTTGTTTTAGGAGAAAGTTATGGCTGAATTTTTTAATTCATTTGAGGATGGCTGGACAATATATCTGTGGCTCATCGCTGGTGGAGGTATTGTGATAGCGGCGATATATTGGGTGCGTTGGGCCGCACAGAATGATCAATTTGATGAAGATATTAAATACGTGGTCTTTGATGAGGGTGATAAGGACAAGATGACGCCCGAAGAATTCGAAAAAGCAATGAAGGTGAATAAACACCAAGAGGAATTGCGTAAGGATTATTTGGAAAAAGAGGCCGAACGTAAACAGCGTGCTTCCTAATGAAAAAAGGTGAAAAGGGGATACTGATAGGAATTGCTGTTTTCGCAGTGGTCGTGATCTTGGTTAAAAGCTGGATGATTTCTCAGGAAAAAGAAAAAGATCCTGGTATACCATTTTATACTACCGCGAGTCCTGACTTGGCAAGGGAATCCTCGGTGCTGTATAAAAAATACAATTGCCGTGACTGCCACGCAATATGGGGATTACGTAATATCATGCAGTCTGTTCCGGCTCCCTCTCTTGATGGAATAGGATCGTTGCGTGATGAGGAATGGATGTATAACTATTTCTCAGCAGAAGATCCTCAGACAATTATTCCATCACGATTAAAAAAACGCTTTCGCATGCCATCCTTTGCAAAAATTCCTGAAGCTGATCGCCGTATGTTGGCAAAATACTTTAGCAGTTTGAAAGTAAAAGATTGGTATTTGCAGGAAACCCGTAAGATGGCCTATGAAAAGATAACCGGCAAGGAATTTAAGAAATGAGATTTCGGGTACGTTGGTACTCTTTTTGGATGGCGATGCTGGTTGGCTGCTTAGTCAATTATCTGGGTGACTGGTTAATTGGTATTCGTATCGAATTATTCTGGGGATTGGATACATTTAATTTCTTATGGTTTTTAGAGTTATTCATCTGGCCTGTTGTTGTTGGAATGTCCGTTTCTTACATCTATGGTTTGGGCGGTAAGTGGATAGCGATACTGCCGCCACTCATCGTACGCTTTGCCGCTTATTATCAGACAGTAGAAATGATTGGCGTGCCACGTGGGGCAGAATTGATGCCCATGGGCTGGTGGGGCTTTTTTGTGATTCTGGCGATGGAAGCGGCAATGATTGGTGGTGTATTCGGCGAAATTATGAATAAGCGTATTTACGGTTGGAAAAAGGCCCCACATATTTCGGACGTAAAAACAGAGTTAGCGCCTGCGTCTGAAGCGGAGAAGTCTGATAAAGAAGCTACAAGCTAGTTCTGATTCAACTATGTCCATGAAGTATCAAACAACCCTAAGCACTACTGAGCGTAAAAAACGTGAACGTTATTTGGTGGCAACCATCGTTACCTGTCTTTCAGCGGCAGTTATATTCGGAGTTTTACATGTGGTAAAGCTGGGTGCGAATCGCATGGCAGACATGAAACAGCGTGCCACGTATGATTTGGAAGACATGGATGATCACATGCGCGCCGCAGGTGAAGATATTGCTCGACATCGCGATAACGAGTCAATGGAAAAAGCCGGCAAGGTTTACCAAGGCAATGAGTTAAGCGCATTGTTAACAGAAGATCAGTGGCAAGAATTTGGGAAAATGGTCACGATTCCTGCAGGTGAATTTTTGATGGGGACAGACTCAGAACGTTCTGATAATTATAATCGCCCGCAACACACAGTTTTTCTACCTGATTATCAGATAGATAAATATCCAGTGACTCATGCTGAGTACGCAAAGTTTGTTGCAGCAACGAAGCATCGTCCACCGTTGGATTGGGCGGACGGAAACATCCCTGATGGTAAAACAGAATATCCAGTAACGATGGTGACATGGTATGACGCTGTGGATTACTGCAAGTGGACTGAAAAACATTTACCAACTGAGGCGGAGTGGGAAAAGGCGGCGCGTGGAGTTGACGGGCGTCGTTGGCCTTGGGGGAATAATATGGAGTCAGACCGGTTAAATACTTATTACCAGCTTGGGTCTAGTAACAAAGTAACAAAATATAAATCTGGTGTTAGCCCATATGGAGTCTATGATATGGCCGGCAATGTCAGCGAATGGACTGCAAGTGACTTTAAGCCATATGAGGGTACTATGGCATCATCTGACACTTTTCAACCAAAAAAGATGAAAGCTGCCTCGGCTGATGACCGTACGATGAAAGTAGCAGATTTGGTGCCGGTTAAAGGTGTTTACAAAGTACGCCGTGGAGGATCCTGGAAGAGTGATCCGTTTTCAACGGCAACATATCATCGAAATTTTTCAATGCCATACTATGCCTCTGATTTTTTTGGGTTCCGCTGTGCTGGAACGGTAAAAAAATAAAATTAAAGTTTTGTCTGTGAGAATAAGCGTGAATCGATTATTTCAAAGTTGTCTGTTTTTGATGTTGCTTGCTACAACTAGTTCGACCTATGCAGTTGATAGCTATCGTTACGCGCATGTGACCATTGAAACGCCGTGGGCAATCTTTATTTTCCTGCTGATGATTATCCTTTTCCCTTTCGTTCTAATGGCAATCTTATATTGGTACTTCGCTATCAAAAAACCAGAAACTAAAAATGCAGAACATGAATAGATACTTCTTTTTTGCCGCAACATTCTTAATTCTTTCTCTTCCGGGAGTAGGGTACTCGGAGGAATCTTCATCGCCAACTGTGTCAATCACGGTAGAGCAAGGTAGTGCTGGCGTAATGCAGGAGTTTTCCAATGATGGATCGGAAAAGAGTAAAACTGTTGCAATAGAAGATGAAACCAAACGGCTGGTGATGTTTATCTTGGGTATACCGCTGTTAATGTTAATTATCGCCACCGTTGCGCTTGGCGTTGCAATGGGCGTTTATGGAAAACCGGTATTTGTTCCGCATATGGTGTGTGCGGGCCTGAGTTTGACCTTGGCCTTGGGGCACGCTGTGGTCGGCATCGTCTGGTTTTATCCTTTTTAGGTAATCTTTTCAACGGCCACTTCTTTTGGCTTCTGTCTTGTTAAGGCCTGGCATCCAATGCAAAATTTGTCCGCATTAAGAAAGCTAGGCCTTACCCTTACCTTTTTGTATCTGGTTTCTGGCGCGACGAGTCTTGCCTACGAGATTCTTTGGACGCGAATGCTGTCTCTACAATTTGGCGTCAGCATATTCGGTGTGGTTGTTACAGTGACGGCCTACATGGCAGGACTGGGGGCTGGTAGTTTTATCGGAGCGTATTGGAGCCGACGGACTGCCAGACCATTACGTCTGTTTGCCCTGATTGAATTATTTGTGGCAGTGACGGCGCTTTTGCTGCCGGCACTATTCCATGCCCTTGATTTTCAGTTCGCCAGCCTTGCTGCAAATACTAGTTATTCTGTCTGGATCACATTACAAATCGTTGTGGTTACGGTAGTGTTGATGATCCCCGCAATGGCTATGGGTGCGGGATTCCCCCTTATTCTTTTGGTCGTGCAAGATTCAAAAGTCTCCCTCGGCAGCGTTTATGGCATAAATGCGCTTGGTGGTGCGCTTGGCGCATTGATGCCTCTCTGGTTGCTGCCGACACTCGGTTGGTTAGCTGCTTTGCGTTCAGTGGCGCTGGTGAGTCTTGTGGTTGCCGCAATTTTATTTTTATTGTCCTGGCAGCATGAAGTAAAACAAAAAAGGCAAGTAGTGAGTCCGGTGATTCGACCGCCAACAAAATGGCTGTTGTTATATGCCGGTATTGGTGCAGGCGCATTGTTATTGGAAATTGGCTGGACGCGCTTGTTCGGTATGGTAATGTTGCGCACGGAATATGTGTTGGCCATTATTTTAGCGGTATTTTTGGTGGGAATAGGTCTTGGTAGTTTACTGGCGAGAGTCTTGTCAAAAAAAATCTGGTTCAGCATTCTACCGGTTATTGCTAGTGGATTCGCATTGCTGAGTTTGCTATTGCTGCCAACGTTGTCAGCCTGGCTTGAGCAGGAATTTTTTTCATCGTTGTTGGTCGCATTATGGTTACAGGGTTCGGCAATTATTTTACTAACGCTACCGGTTACGTTGGTACTAGGTGCCTGGTTACCACTTTTGGCAGACCGCGTGGGTAACCGTTATCAAAGCGGTGTTTGGTTGTACGGAGCAAACTCATTAGGTGCAGCATTGGGGTCATTAGCCGCAGGTTTTGCGTTGATTCCAACAATTGGTTCCAGCAGCACGGTGGTATTGGGCGCGATGTTGTTGTTGATTTTAGGTCTGTTGATTGCGCAAGGCTGGTCGTCACGACCGATTTGGGCGGCGGCAATCGGGATGGCCTTGTTGGCGACGACAGTTATTGATATGCCGTCTATTTCCCGTTTGCTACCGCAGGCCTACGCACGGGCTGAAACGCGTTACCTGCACGAAGATGCTATTTCTATCACTCATGTTGTTGTTGGGCAGGATGGTCAACGCCAGCTACTGGCTGACATGCGACGCATGGATGCCTCATCTGAACCTTCCGCTGTGGTCGTGCAAAAAAATCAGGTACGTCTGCCCCTGTTGCTACATCCGCACCCCAAAAAGGTGTTGTTCTTAGGTCTGGGTACTGGCATATCAGCAGCAGCATCTTTAGATTTTCCTGACCTGGAACGCACGGCGGTGGAATTATCACGTGGTGCTATTGTGGCTGCACAAAATGAATTCCGTCAGGTTAATGATGGCATTACTGATCAACTCAACATTGTGCGCGATGATGCTCGTCACTTTTTGCTAAGTGACCAACATCAATACGATGTGATTATTGGTGACCTGTTTCACCCGGATTTGGTTGGACGAAGTGCATTATTATCTCGACAACAGTTTGCGCGCGCACAAAAACGTCTCACAACGGGTGGGATATTTGTGCAGTGGTTGGCGCTTAACCAGTTTGATGTAAAGGATTTAAAAGTTGTCTTAGCAACCTTTAAGGCTGTTTACCCGAATGCTGTTATTTTTGTAGATGCCTTCCGGTTGGCGATGGTGGGTATTCAGGATGGAAACATCAGTAGCGAACATATGTTGGAGAATCTTCAACGTTTAAGCCGCAATCAAGCTGATGCTGTCACTGGTG
Organism: uncultured Ectothiorhodospiraceae bacterium; assembly: GCA_964645165.1. Classification (GTDB taxonomy): domain Bacteria; phylum Pseudomonadota; class Gammaproteobacteria; order SZUA-152; family SZUA-152; genus SZUA-152. The sequence continues at coordinate 23,088 of CAZXZI010000008.1, read as the reverse complement.
GTGAAGGTGCGTGGACCTGGCTGGGTCGGTACTGGGGCAGGATTCCGACATTTGCAGTTCCGCATCAGGATGAATGGGCGCCGGTAATTGAATATCAATTACCGGGTGCGAGGTATAACGGTGGGCTGGATATATCCAAAGTGCTCGCCTGGTTGTTATCGGTACGTCCGGACGTAAAAAAAGCAGCTAGTGATCTCGCAGTTTCAAAGAATAACTTTTCCCTATTTGAACGCGCCTTTATTGCCACTGATCTCACCCATCGCACTTGGTTGGCCTTATTGCGAGAACAGAATAGCGAAGGGCGCCGTTTGCTGCCACTCGCCTACCAGGCAAACCCAAAAAATCGTTGGGTAGGTTTTGCATTGGCTGATGCGGTGCTGCAGGATCGCGCTGCAGCTGAAGCACGGGGGCTGAGTGAACGACAATTGCTGGAGTCTGTGTTGCGCATACGACCCGATCATGTGGAGGCATTGCGTCGTCTCTGGCATTTAGAACAGGCTGCGGGAAATACTCAGAAAGCCGCCAGCTATCGCCAACGATTCGCGGCGCTGAGCCCGCTGGATGCTGACCTGCAAAACCCTACTAAATTAGTCAAATAGTGTGTCCATGCGGGTTCAGCGGCGGTTTCGTTCCATGAATCAGTGGGCTTAAAATGGTAAACTACCGTAATGAGCATTAACGATGCCTTGAGCAAAATTCCCATTAATGTTGAATCAGTGAATCGCGGTTTAAGCTTTCATTGGCGTCGTCGTGTGACGCAACTATTACTGCTGTTGATTTCCATTCTCCTGCCAGTGAGCGGCTTGTTTCGTATCGATCTGGTGGCCGGTGCATTCGTGGTATTGGACCACCAAATCTGGTGGGCTGATTTCTTTTTGGTGTTTGGCCTTTGGATGTTGTTGGCCAGCAGCATGGTGATACTGTATTCCACGGTAGGAACCGCTTTCTGTGGCTGGGCGTGTCCGCAAAACACCTTGTCTGAAATCGCCAATGAATGGACCTACCGATTATTGGGTAAACGGGCAGACATGAGCGTCGCCGGCGAAAAAATGAAAGTGGCCGGTAGTAAAAACCGCTTTCTCAACTGGTTTCTGCTAGGACTCATTTTTTTGACGATGTCCATGCTGCTAGCGCTGATACCCTTATTATATTTCTATCCACCAGAAGTGATCTGGTCATTTATTACCTTTCGGGATGATGCTCGGCTTGCGGATTCACTGCATTACATTTACGTCATTTGTGTGTTGATCATCTTGGTGGATGTGAGTTTTATCCGCCACTTTTGGTGTCGCTTTATGTGTGTTTACCGTGTCTGGCAGCACGGTTTCAAAACGAAACAAACATTAAAGATCGCCTACGATGAAAGCCGCTCTGCCCATTGTGAGAAATGCAATTATTGCAGTACCGCCTGCTTCATCGGGCTTGATCCGCGCAACACGGATATGTACGACAGTTGTATAAATTGCGGTGAATGTATCGATGCCTGTGATCGGTTACAGGCGAAAAAAGGTGAAACTGGTTTATTGTCATTTGAGCAGGGTACGTCAAAAGCTTCGTCGGGCTTACGTAATCTTGCTTCCATGTCATTACGTATTCGTTGGACGATGCCTTTTGCGCTGCTGGGCTTTAGTCTGTTTGTCTGGGGGCTTATTACTTATCAGCCGTATCATTTGTCCGTGTATCGTGCAGACCAGCAATTTGCCTCGGTGATTCGCGACTATCGTATTGCCGTCTCAAACAAACTGTATCACGATGCTGATGTTACCGTGAGTATCGAAGGATTGCCTGAGACCTCTTACACATTACCCCGAAAACAGTTGCATTTCGGGACGGCTGAACGCATCGATTTAAACCTGCATATTAAATCTAATTTGTCGCCAGGCATACACAGTTTTCTTGTGAGGGTGAATTCCGCAGATGGCTGGAGCGATGTTTATCGCGCACAACATTTTGTAGAAAAAAATAAAAAACCAAATGATGCGCATGGTGCGTCCTAAGACATTGAAAGATTATGGTGGAATCCGTCATGCATAAAGACAAATTAGACAATGGATCAAACAAAGAGAAGCAAGCACCGCCTAAGGCGATAAAAGAGACTAAGTGGGGTGAACTACCAGCCGATAATTTTGGCTATGCTTCCGATGAGGAACGTCGCGCCAAGCGTGGGCTAGAAGATTGGGAGCTGGTGGATAAAATTCCCGATTCACAGCAGCCTGTGCCGCGGTGGTTTTTCGGAATTATTATTGCTGTCCTTTTGGTGGCCGTGGGTTTGAGTTTCCCCTTCTGGGGTGACCGGGAGGGTTATGAACGCGAATGGATCGATTGGGGATTTGGTGCAGCATTATTGTATGTCGCTGTATTCGGCACATTTGTCTATTTTATGGTGAATTTTTATGGGTCAAAAGTGGCTGGACGCCTGGACAGCGACAAGGAAAAAACGACCAAGTCGTCGGCAAAGCTTGATGCAATCAAGGGTGAAAATAATGAGACATCTTCGACATCACAGCCGATGGACAGTGAAGTTAAAAAGAAATAGCGCGATCATAACAATGGCTGTGCTGTTGTCAGCATGTGAAAACGAGATATCTAGTACACCACTGGTGTACCCTGAAGCGAGTTCACCGGCTGGAAAACTCTTTCAGGACAAGTGTTCTCGCTGTCATGCGGCGCCATTACCCACTGCGCACATTGCACGGCTATGGCCCGGTGCTATACAGCGTATGCAAATACGTATGAAGGTAAAAGGCTTGAATGTACTGAGTAAGCCTGAGCTGGCTGAAATACTGGACTATCTTCAACATCATGCTGCCGTAGCGGAGTCGAAATGAAACAGAGGTTTTTGCACATACTATTTTTGGCCATGCTTGCTAGTTTGTTGTCTGCATGTGCAGATGATCAAGCTGTCGTGCTTGGCCCACAGCACTGGAAAAACGTAAACTTCAGGGTCGAAACACGGCCAAGTCCACTGCGAGTGGGAATGAACGAATTTATTGTTATCGCCAACCTTGATGGGGGCAAGCTCGGGGTTGATCTGGTTATTCAGATGCGTGTCGGTGAACATGGGAATTGGCGACAGGCGATTCAGGATGGTTTCAGTGGCGTGTATCGCCGCGCTGTGAGGGTGGATGATCCAAAGACGCAATCATTATCAATGCATATTCAGAGCACTAAGAATGATGATGAAACCGTGCTGCATTTTCCCTTGAATCAAAAGCCGTAGATCTTCACGTGTAGCTTCTCTTGTTTATAAAGACCGAGCTGAAAAAAGGTATCAAACCATTATTGCGGAGTCTTTTTCGCCAAACGATTGCTGGCTTGCCAGCGACGTACTAATAAAATACGATCCCCGCCGCGTGCCTCACTACAGCTTGGGCAAGTGAGGTAGGCTAAATACATTTCCTTGGGCATGCGGCCGCCGTCCAATAATAACTCTTGCTGTTTGCGAACACTCTTGCGCAAGGTGCCGATGCCCCCTTCATGTAAGAAGCCTTGTACTTGAAAATCGCCGTCTAATCGCTGGAAGTGGCGTGAGGGTGATTCTGTATCTTCCAGCAGACGAATCATCCTTCCACGCAGCCAACCAGTGCGGGTCAGTGCAAAGCCGGGCCAACGTTCATGCAGCTCTAATTGTTCGATTTCTTGTTGTTGACGTTGTTTGTAGGTTTCGTACGACAGTGGCATGTGTAAAAAACTGGCGATAGGTAAGACGTGCGCAGCGTGGTAGGCAAGGTCGACGTTTTGTCTGTGCCAATCGGGAAACTTTCCGGGGCAACCGCATTCGAGCATCATCTTATTTTGTAGAACGTGCGGCGCGAATTTTTAGATAGGTCAGAAATATATTGGCGAAGTAGACCCAAAAACCAATACCCATAATGGTCGACACGGTGGCAATGGTTGGACCATAAAAATGGTGGATGGCATCCACCGAGTTGGGGTCTTGTAACAAAGCGCGTCCCTCGAGGATTCCGAAGATCATCAGCGTGCTGTAAAAGCCAGCGATGCCGAGGCTGGTCCACCAAAAGCTGTGTTGTGCCAGGCGTTTGGAATACAGGCTGACGCCGCCCATTTTGGGTAGAAGGTAATACGAGGCACCCATGAGAAAAATCACCACGCCACCCACAACGTTAATGTGGGCGTGTGCCAAAGGGTCGATAAGATGACCGGGGCCACCATAGGGGCTGCCGATGCTGTCTAACCAGGCGCGAACTGGACGAGTGACCTGTATTACGCCGTGCACGGTGCCGATGAACAGACACAGTGACGACATCACCAGATATTTGACAAGATAGGTATCTTCGCCCAGGGAAGATTGCGGTGTATTGGATGATGTTGTCATGGTGCGGGGATCAGTATATGAATTAAGGTAGTGCTGGGAATCAAGCCACAAACAAAAAAGCCCGGAAAATCCGGGCTCCTTCAGTGCATAAACATAGCGCTACCGGGACTTGAGTCCCGATTATTCTTATTGTTGTTTACGCGTTGCAACCATAGAGTCAATTCCCATGCCGCCTAGGATAGTGGTTGAAACGAGAATAAATAAAAATACAGTGATTGGTACGATAATAGCCATCAAAAATCCTCCTCAGAATTCCTCCCCCACAGGAGGATTGGTAAAAATCAGACCCGAGTCTACTCAATTGGGCGTGTCCGCGCAAGCGCCATTCCGTGTGGAAAAACCGGGTATTTGCCTCGGCAATTCGCTGATGTGTGGGCTGGACGGGTATTGATGATGGGGCTGATTTAGGCGCTTTTGGCCATCAGGCCCTCATATTTGGCCTGTAACTCGTCCCGGGTCTCTTCGTGCTCGGGATCCAGCGGAATGCAGTCTACCGGGCACACATCCACGCATTGCGAGGTTTCGTAGTGCCCCACACATTCGGTGCACAGATTGGGGTCAATTTCGTAGATTTCTTCACCCTGGGTGATGGCACCATTGGGGCATTCAGGTTCGCACACATCACAGTTGATGCATTCGTCGGTGATAATTAAGGCCATAGTGGGAAACTCGTAAACGGTGTCTTGAAGATTGAGCTGATGGATTTTACCGCAATTTTCTTGTCAATTCAGCCCTGATTTTTTCATGGACGAAGGGGCTGACATCACCGCCCAGCGTGGCAATTTCCCGCACCAAGCTTGAGGAAATATTAGAATATTGCTCAGCGGGTGTCAGAAATAGGGTTTCCACGTCTGGTGCCAGTTTTCGATTCATGCCGGCAAGCTGGAATTCGTAGTCGAAATCAGAGACGGCGCGCAGTCCACGCAAAATCACCTGTGCCTGTTTTTCCCGGGCGAATTCCACCAGCAGCCCGTCGAAGGCACAGACTTCTACATTGTCGTAATCAGTTAATGTGATACGCGCCATATTCTGGCGTTCTTCCAGAGTGAACATGGATTGCTTGCCGGGGTTGGCAGCGACGGCGACGACTACGCGGTCGAACAAGCGGCTGGCTCGTCCCACCAGGTCGGAGTGCCCTTTGGTAATGGGATCGAAGCTGCCGGGGTAAATGGCGCTTTTGGTCGTTTGTTCAGACATGCGGCGATTGTCGCATGATTTTAGACCAGGAGTCTGTTGGGTTTAACCGTTTGAAGCGAAAATCACTGGTGGCGAATTAAATCAGCATATCGTGTGTGGAGAATAGACAGTTTATTTGATGAAGGGGATGGGCTGAGTTAATCGTTATTCAGGGATTAGTCGCTAAACAGTGTTAAGCCTGAGAGGCTCCCCAGGTGGCTAATCGATAGGCCACCTGTCCGGTGATTTTTTGCCGATCAATTTGCCACTGTGCCGGAATGTCCGTGGACGCCAATGCGCGTTCGCTTTCCAGATAAATGCGTGCGCCGGGGACGAGCCAGTCTTTTCCTTCCAATAATTGAATGCAAACAGGGATGAGCCCCTGGCCGAAGGGTGGGTCGAGAAATACCACGTCATAACGGGCGTCGCCGGGGCCACGTTGCAAAAATTGCTCGGCAGTTAATTGCACAACCGTAGCATCGTCACATTGTAGGGTGCGCAGATGCATTTCCAGTTGTTGCGCAGCGTCAGCGGATTTTTCTACCAACACCGCGCGGGATGCGCCTCGCGAAAGTGCTTCCAGACCCAGTGCACCACTGCCTGCAAATAAATCGAGACAACGTGCGCCAACGATGTCGGCTTGCAACCAATTGAACAGGGTTTCACGCACCCGGTCTGGTGTGGGGCGCAGTCCTTCCACATTGGGGAAGTCCAACTTTCGGCCACGCCACTGACCGCCAATAATACGCAGACGGTTTTTATTACTAGGGGAGCTTTTGGGCTGTCGACTCAGTTGACCTTCTCTACTGGAGTGAGTTTGACCAATCGCGCGGATGCAGATAATCATCGTACAGCACGGCTTCGGGACTACCGGCTTCCGGTTTCCAGTTGTAACGCCACTTAACCAACGGCGGTAGTGACATGAGAATGGACTCGGTGCGCCCGCCCGTTTGCAAACCAAATAAGGTGCCTCGGTCGTAAACCAGGTTGTATTCCACGTAACGGCCACGACGGTATAATTGGAAGTCGCGTTCCCGTTCGCCGTATTCGGTATTTTTGCGTTTGGCGATGATGGGACGATAGGCTTCTAAATAATGATCCCCCACGCTTTGCATGAATTTGAAACACGACTCAAAACCACCTTCGTTAAGATCATCAAAAAACAATCCGCCGACACCGCGTGTTTCACCACGATGTTTGAGGAAGAAATATTCGTCACACCATTTTTTGTATTTTGGATAAACCTCTTCGCCGAAAGGATCGCAGGCATTTTTTGAAATTTGATGCCAGTGAATGGCATCTTCTTCAAACGGATAATAGGGCGTGAGATCGAAACCGCCACCGAACCACCAAATGGGGTCTTCGCCTTCTTTTTCCGCGATGAAAAAACGCACGTTGGCGTGTGAAGTCGGCGCGTAAGGATTTTTCGGATGAATCACCAACGATACGCCCATAGCTTCAAAGGTGCGTCCGGCCAATTCTGGGCGGTGCGCCGTGGCGGAGGCGGGCAGGTTACCGCCGGTGACGTGGGAAAAATTTACACCGCCCTGTTCAAACACTGCGCCGTCGGTGAGCACGCGGGTGCGACCACCGCCACTACCGCCTTCCCGTTCCCAGTTGTCTTCAGAAAAATCAGCTCCGCCGTCTTCTTCAGCAATGCCTGCGCAGATACGATCCTGCAAATCCAGCAAGTAGGTTTTGACGGCCTGGATATCGGGCTTGCTCATAGTGTGTCCTGTGTTTGGGTGTGTTACGGCGTTGAAAATCAGCAGTAAAGGGTACACCACGAAGATGGATATTGCGATCTCAGGCTGGGGGAACTGACAAACTTCCCCGGCACCGTGGCGCGGGGAAGTTGTTGGTGGCGGGTTGGCTAGGAGGCACCCAGTATGGCCCAGGCGAGTACCATCTGTGCGCCGAAACCCACCAGGAATGAAATGACCCGCAATGCCGGAATGGCTAACGTAAACACGATGACGTGCGTTAACCGGGCCGCAAAATACACCATGCAGGCAACCACCGTGGCCGGGGTGGAAATGCCCAGGGTGTGCAGGATCAGCACCAGTGGCGCAAACACCGCCAGGTTTTCTGCGGCATTTTCGTGGGCTTTCAACATCCGCCGCGCCCAAGCCGCTTTGGCCTGATTATGATCGTATTCGATGGGATCCCAGATCGAGGCGATGAGTCCCTTTTCCAGTATCCAGTTGCTGATGTAAGGCAGCCAAAGCAATGCGGTCATGGTGGTGGTGACGGCCAGCCAGAACAGTTCGGGTGACATTTCAGACATGTTGTTCTCCTTGGGGCTTTTCCCAGGCCAGCTCGGCGAATTGCTCGTCCAGCGGGGTGTGGACCAGGTGGTTGGTGTAGTTGCTGAGGGTCTTCAGGGCGATGATGCTCAAGGTATCCAGCATGTGTTGCTGCCGGTAACCAGCGGCGAGGAAGGCCTGCTGTTTTGGTTCCGGTACCCAGCCACGATGTTCCAGCACGGCGATCGTGAACTGACGCAGGGCCTCGTAACTGGCATCGGAAAGGGTTTGTTGCAGGCGTAGCTGCTGCAGGGTTTCAGTGGGCATCTGTACCATGCCGGCAATGGCCGAATGCGCGCCGACACAATACTCGCAGTTATTTTCTGCACTGACGGTGAGCGCTACCACCTGCTGTTCCACCGGTGATAAGGCGCAGTGTTGCAGCGCTTCGTTGACGGCTGCATAGGTGTTGAGGGCGGCGGGCGATTCGGCAAACACGCCATACAGGTTGGGTAAAAACCCGAAGGCCTTTTCAGTGGCTTCCATGACGGGCAGCGAGGCGGCGGGTGCGGTAGTTTTGTTGTGAATGGTAAAGGACATGATTTTTTCCTGTTATTTCCAGTTATGCTGAGGATAAGTGCTGCCCTGTGTAGATGGCGCAGGGCAGCACGGTTTTGCGGTCTATTGCTGTGCCGCCATTTTGCGCGCGGCCTCGGTGGTAACGGGTTCTCCTGCGATACCCCATTCCCCCGAGTTGACGTCTTCGATAATCACCCAGGTCACCGGGCGCATACCTTCGCCTTCCACGGCGACGATGGCGTCAGTGACGCCACGGATGATTTGCTGTTTTTGCTCAGTGGACAGAAAACCGTTGATACCCTTGATTTGTGCTAATGGCATGATGTTTCTCCTTTGTCATTTTATTAATGAGTGCTGCTGTTATGGTGTTAATGAATCACACCGTTAAAGTGGACTGATCGGTACAAAATAGGGCAAAAAAAATCAGTCCAGGCTGCCCAGGGTAATTTTTATAATCTCCTTCAGGGTTTTCTGATCCGCGCCGGCCTTGGCCATGTTGCGCAGCCCGCCCATGCTGCTCACCAGGTAGCTGGCAAGTGCGCCGGGGTTTTTATCGGCAGGAATGCCACCTTCCTGTTGTGCGCGTTTTACAGCGCGCAGAAATACACCGCGCATTTTTTTTGTGCCACTGCGCACCAGCTCGGCAATGCTCGGATCGCTTTGCGCAAATTCGTTGGCGGTGTTCATGATCAGGCAGCCGTGTTGCTCAGTAGCCAGTAGTTTGTTGTTGCCAATGGCGAGGAAAGTGGAGTCGATAAACTGCCGGGCCGAGGGGCTTTGTTGCAGATGATTCAGCATATCGTTTTCCAGGCCGTGGCGATAATGTTCGATGCAGCGCTGGAACAGTGCGTGCTTGCTGTCGAAGGTCTGGTAAAAACTGCTTTTGGAAATCTGCATGGTGTTGAGCAGATCCTGTAGTGAGGTGGCTGTGTAGCCACGCTGCCAGAATTGGCGCATGGCAGCTTCCAGTACCTGCTCAGTATCAAATTCTCTGGGGCGTCCCGCGTTCATGAAACGAAAATAGGACTGATCAGTCCAAATGTCAAGTGGTTGGTATAAAACGTTAACCTGAGGTTGTAATCAGAAATGAAAAATAAAAGGTGGCCGTCCCTGGCCTGGAGGTAATTGGAGGTAGTTGAAGCTAATGTGTGGTTTGACGATTATGCGGCGTGCAGCGCCTTGGCTTCCTGTGCAGCTCTGGCCTGTTCCTGGTCATAGGCGGCGCCAGACCACAACATGTCGTAGGCGATTTCTTCATTGCCGTTTTCGCAGATCTCAATGACTTCCTTGAATAGCGGCTGGAAGGTATCACTGCGGTGGGATGCTTCGTGCTCATCGAAGGATTTCCAGAAAGTGATGATCAGCGCTTCCTTGCCTTTGAGTTCGCTTTCCACGGTTTGGCCCACGGTGCTGCCTTCGTTGGAGATGTTGCCGCTGTTCAGTGTCACCAGCCCGCCGACGAAGCCGGTTTCGGAATGGTAGGTTTTGACGTTTTCACACAGCAGGGCGACGCGTTCCTGCAGGTCATCCACGGTGTAGCCTTCCTTCAGGATGACCCGATTCACGGTGACGATGCCGTCGTGGGGGAAGTTGGGAATAAATGACATAATGACTCCTTGGTGTTCGCAGGTATATTCAATATGAATATCCAGTAAATTAACAATAAGCAATATAAGTATTAGCTAATATAATGATCCTGAGTGGATTCGTCAAGTATTCCCTTTGGGGGATATCAAAATATTTTATGGTTAGGCGGTGCGGATAAGTTTTTTTGTGGCCAAATCGCGGATGCTTGTGGGATCTGTCTCTTCGCCGAGGGCACCATTTAAAATGAGGTCGAGCCCGCGAGGAAAGTACTGGCGTGCTCGCAAAGCGCTGGTGGCGGGTGGTTTACCGGTGGGGTTGGCGCTGGTTGAAACTATAGTTTGCTCGGTGGCGCGACACAAAGCAGCGGCCACGGGATGGGCGGTAACACGCACCGCAATGGTGTCGTGATGGCCGCGCAGCCAAAGAGGTGTATGGGCACGGGCGGGCAGTAACCAGGTGTGGGGGCCGGGCCAGGTTTGTGCTAATTGTGTTTCATCCTCGTTCGAAAGAGGAGCGATGAAGGGAGCGAGCTGCGCGATGTTGGCGGCAATGAGGATCAGCCCATTGCCCATCTCACGTTGTTTGAGCGCCAGTAGATTTTGCACGGCGGCGGGATTGAGGGGGTCACAGCCGAGGCCAAAAACGGCTTCGGTGGGGTAGGCGACGATGCCGCCGCCGTGGATGCAGCGGGCGGCTTGGCTGAGCTGCCAACGATTCATGGGGGCACTGTGGGGAGTAGGCGCTTACTTGGCGAGCTTTTGCTGCAGCTCGGCATCTTTGGCGATGACGGCGCGGGCGTTGGCAGCGCGTTCGGCTTTGACGCGTTCGGCCAGTTCAGTGTCACTCAACGCGATGATTTGCGCGGCCAGATACGCGGCATTTTTTGCGCCTGCTTTACCGATGGCTACGGTGGCTACAGGGATCCCGCCGGGCATCATCACGGTGGAGAGCAGTGCGTCCTGGCCTTTTAACGGGCCACCGTCCATGGGTACGCCGATCACGGGTTTGATGGTGAGCGAGGCCACCACGCCGGCTAAGTGGGCGGCCAGCCCGGCAGCGGCGATGAACACCGCGCAGCCTCGATGATCGGCACTGGAAACGTAATGATGTGTAGCATCCGGCGTGCGATGCGCGGAGGTGATTTTTACTTCGTAAGGCACTTGCAACGAATCCAGCGTGTCGAGAGTGGCCTGCATCACCGGCAGGTCGGAGTCGGAGCCCATGAGGATGGCGACGAAGGGTGTGGTCATGTGGGTTACCTTGTTGTGTCGATTATTTGAAGTAATGGCGCTTTTTTAACGCAATGAGTGCAAAGACGCAAAGAGAATGTTTGTGGTTTCAACGGCCGTCATCCCGGCCTGCGCCGGGATGACGGTAGAAATGGCTTACGTGGCTTATCCCTGATCTGTTTCCCGGGCAATAGCGCGGTAGCCGATGTCGCTGCGATAAAACATGCCGTCCCAGCGAATTTGTTGGGCTAGCGCGTAGGCGCGTTGTTGCGCGGCGCTTACCGTCTCGCCCAGACCCACGGCGCAGAGCACGCGACCGCCAGCGGTGACCACCTGACCATCCTTTTCCGCGGTGCCGGCGTGGAAAATCTTCGCACTGTCTGAGTTCTCTGCGGTGTCCAGCCCGGTGATGGCCGTGCCCTTGGCGTAGTCACCGGGATATCCGCCAGCGGCCAGCACCACGCCCAGCGCCGCGCGCGGATCCCACTGGGCCTCAACCTGGTCCAGTCGGCCGTCCAGCGCGGCATTACACAGGGCGACGAGGTCTGATTGCAAGCGCATCAAAATGGGTTGGGTTTCCGGGTCGCCGAAACGACAATTGTATTCGATGACTTTGGGCGCACCGCTGCTGTCGATCATCAGCCCGGCGTAAAGGAAACCCGTGTACGGATTGCCCTCTGCGGCCATGCCCGCAACGGTGGGTTCAATCACCTCGGCCATGATGCGCGCGTGTATTTCTGGGATGACTACGGGTGCGGGAGAGTAGGCGCCCATGCCACCGGTGTTGGGGCCGGTGTCTCCTTCGCCCACGCGTTTGTGGTCCTGCGAGGTGGCCAGCGGCAGGATGTTTTTGCCATCCACCATGCAGATGAAGCTGGCTTCTTCGCCTTCCAGAAATTCTTCGATGACCACGCGATGCCCGGCCTCGCCGAAGGCATTGCCGGCGAGCATATCGCGTACCGCATTCTCGGCTTCGTCCAAGCTCATCGCGACAATCACGCCCTTGCCCGCGGCCAGACCATCAGCTTTGATGACGATGGGCGCACCTTGTTCGCGCACGTAATTGAGTGCTTTGTCGATGTCGGTGAAGTTGCCGTAGCTGCCGGTGGGAATGTTGTGCCTGGCAAGAAAATCCTTGGTGAAAGCCTTGCTCCCTTCCAGTTGCGCTGCACCTTTGGTGGGGCCGAAGCAGCGTAGGCCAGCGTCGTTGAAGGCATCCACCAGGCCAATCACCAGCGGCGCTTCCGGGCCAACGATGGTCAGACCGATGTCGTTGTCTTTCGCAAAGGCCAGTAGCGCATCAATGTCTTCAAGACCGATGGCGACGTTTTCCAGCCCAGGCTCGCGCGCCGTGCCCGCATTGCCCGGAGCCACAAAAACCTGTTCTACATCTGGTGACTGCACCACCTTCCAGGCCAGGGCATGTTCGCGTCCGCCGCTGCCGATGATGAGTACTTTCATTGTTTGTGCCTTACACCTGTGGAAAAAAGAAGCCGAGGATTATAGCAGAACCGTGACGCGTAAAACCGGCCAAGTATCGAGTGACGAGGAGCGAGGAGTCTCACCCGGTACCACGGCGTATTGTCTTTCCTAGATACTCGCCCCTAGAAACTAGCTACTTTCGCCACGCTCACACTTTTTGCAGCGCAGCGTTTGCCCAATGTGCCGGGCGCGGCTCTCGACGCGCACCACCCACGGGCGCAACTGCCAGGGCGGTTGGTGGCGCACATGCTGGGTATGGCCGCAGGCCAGATCGGCCACCCAGTCGCCGTGTTCGTCCAGATGAAAGCCCACCATTGCCCGTTGAATCTTCACGGCTGATCGCCCCACGCGGAAATGGGTACAATAGCAGACTGTTGTCTGTGCCAGTCATTCATGGAGAAGCCGTATTAGCGATCAGCATCAATCAGCGGGGGGCGAGACCGGTTTTCTGTCCCCATTGAACAGCATTTCCCTGCTTTTATTCCTGCTGGTCTGCGCCGGTTATTTTGCCGTGCCGCTGTGGGACAGTGATTTCTGGTGGCATATCGCCAGCGGCCGAGAGATTCTGCAACACGGTATTCCCGACGTTGATCCCTTTGGCGTGTTTCCGGCTAGCGATGCCGTGCGCAACGATACCGTGCTCAAGGGGCAGTGGTTGGGGCAGGTGATGCTGTTCAGTTTGTTTGATGCCGGTGGCGTGGATGCGGTGATTGCGTTCCGCGTGTTGGTTTTTCTGGGGTGCATCGGAATAGTGGTTTGGCGCTGTCGTGCATTGGCGGTGACCTCATTGGCGCTTTGGCTATTGCTGATTTTGATAGCGATAAATGTTGAAAGCTTTGGCGGCGAACGCCCGCAATTATTGTCATTCTTATTTGCCGCCTTGTTTTTTGCAGTCATTGACCTGGCGGAAAAAAACCGACGCTGGTTGATTGCCCTGCCAGTGATCACCTTGCTGTGGGCCAACAGTCACGGCGGTGTGTTGTTGGGTGTGGCACTGCTGGGTCTGTGGACGACAATCAAACTGTTTGAGACAAATGTGCTGTGGCGCGAAAGACGTGCATGGTTGTTTGTGTTGGCTGCGGTGGTGCTGGCTTCGCTGCTAAGCCCCAACGGCCTGCAAACCTATCTGTATTTATTGGATCTTCAAGGCAGTGTGTTGCAGGCACGCACCTCGGAATATACCAGTGCCTTTCAACTGTATACTTTAGGTTATGTTTGGCAGCAGCTGTGGGTGATTGGTTTTTACGGGCTGGCCATTTTTGCTGCCGTTTCAATGTTCAGGCGCAGGCAGTGGCGGTACCTGGCGGTCACCGTATTTTTAGGGGGTATCAGTATTTCATCGTTTCGTTATTTCGCTTTTTTTCTTTTTCTGCCCACGCCGTACATTGCTCAGGGCGTGCAGGACGGTTTAGCGAAATTACCGACAGCCGGTTTGCGCACGGCGCGTATCGGCCAGGTTGTGTTGCTGGTGGGTCTGCTTGGTTTGCTGGTAGTGGGTCTGTGGCGAGGCACATTATTTCGCGGCGGGTTTTATCAGGGCTTATATCCCGTAGAGATTGCAGACTTTGTGCAGAAAAATAATCTGCGCGGACGCACCTTTAATACACTGGAATGGGGTGGCTATTTGCTGTGGCGACTGACGCCGCAAGTGACCCCCTTCATCGATGGGCGTATGTTGGATGAATCGCGTTTCCCGCCTTACACCAACATCCTCTGGGCAACCCCGCCGGGCATAGCCTGGTTCGAACACGAGAATTTTCAGCTGGTGATGATGCCGTATCATGGTCGCTATGATGCACAAAGCTACAAGTTGCTGGATTATTTGCGAGCACGTGCGGAATGGACGTTGGTGTATCGTGATGCCAAAGGCGTGTTGTTTATTCACGATGAACGGAAGCGTGACCATAAGGGGAAAAATTAAACGTGGATGCAAGTCTCTACCAACAAATGCGTGACCTGGAAGATCGTCATTGGTGGTTTGTGGGTAGACGTGCCATCGTCTCTTCGTTACTACGCAATAGTGCTTTGCCAAAAGATGCACGAATTCTGGATTTGGGCTGTGGCACGGGGGGCAACCTCGCTATGCTTGCAAAATTCGGTGAAGTGATCGGCGCAGAGCTGGACGAAAGTGCCGCGGCCTTGGCGCGTGAACGAGATGTTGCACCCATCGTGCGGGGTAAGTTACCGAATGATTTACCGTTGGATGCCGGGGCGTTTGACTGCGTGACCTTGTTGGATGTGTTGGAGCACATTGAGGATGATCGTGCCACCCTGGAAACGGTCAACACTTTGTTGGCACCCGAGGGGCTGTTACTCATCACGGTGCCGGCCTTTCATTTTTTATGGGGGCCGCATGACGAGGCGCATCATCATCAACGGCGTTACCGAGCGAAGGGTCTTAGGCGATTACTGAAAGACACGGGTTACGAAATTACGACATTAAGTTATTGCAACACCTGGTTATTTCCTGTTGCCGCCTTGGTGCGTTTATTGCGCCGTTATTTTCCCGGAGGGGGTGCGGGTGCGGAGCTCAGCTTGCCACCTGCGCCGGTCAATGCGCTATTGGCAGCGATATTTTCCAGTGAACGGTATTTGCTACGCTGTGGTTTGAAGAATGGTTTGCCTTTTGGGGTGTCCCTGGTTGTGCTGGCAAAGAAGCTGAGCTGATGCTGAAATCCATATGTCGAAGTCCACATGTCGAAATCTAAATGTTGAAGCCAATATTGCGTTTCGGCGTGAGCGGGGGGCTGGCGACAGTCACCCATGTGCTGGTATTTGTGGCCTTGGTAGAGTGGTTAGCTGCGCGCCCGGTATTGGCGGCGGCGCCTGCTTTTGTTGTCGCCCTGTTTGTTTCCTATGGGATGAATTATCACTGGACCTTTTCAGCCTCCGGCCTACATCGTATTTTGTTACCGCGTTTTGTAGCGGTCGCTCTGCTGGGCTTAGCATTGAATTTAGGCATCACTTACGTAGTAGTCGATGTGACGCACTACTGGTATGGTTATGCCCTGTTGCTGATCGCGTTACTGGTACCGCTGATCACATTTTTGCTTAGCAAATACTGGGTCTTCAATGAGCAGGGTGATGAATAATGGTTGATGAAATAAACCCCACCGATACTGGCTACCATCTTTCGATGGTGGTGCCCGTATTTAATGAAGAAGAGGTGTTGCCCGAATTCCATCGGCGCTTGTCAGCAGTGCTGGATAAGTTGTTAGTGTCGTGTGAAATTATTTATGTCAATGATGGCAGCGTCGACGCTAGCCTGAGTGAAATGCGTCGGCTAAAAGCACAAGATGCACATGTCGCCATCATTGATCTCAGCCGCAATTTTGGCAAAGAAATCGCCATGACTGCAGGTCTGGATCATGCCCACGGTGATGCGGTGGTGGTGATCGATGCCGATCTGCAAGACCCACCTGAATTAATCCCTGAAATGATCAAACATTGGCAAGATGGTTTTGACGTTGTGTACGCACAACGCACCTCCCGTGCAGGAGAGTCGGCGTTTAAAAAAACCACGGCTCATCTTTTTTATCGTGTGATGCAGAAATTAAGCCGAGTGCAAATTCCACAGGATGCCGGGGACTTTCGCTTGCTGAGTCGTCGTGCCGTTAATGCTTTGGCGGGTTTGCGGGAACAGCATCGTTTTATGAAAGGTCTGTTCGCCTGGATTGGTTATCCGCAAAAAGCGGTTCAATACGAACGTGATCCTCGGTTTGATGGGGAAACAAAGTGGAGTTACATCGGCCTGTGGAACTTTGCTATTGAAGGCATTACCTCATTTAGTACGGTGCCACTCAAAGCAGCCACTTACCTGGGCACAGTGACGGCCTTTAGCGCGTTTTTGTTTGGGATGTTTATTGTGCTGAAAACAATTTTTTACGGAAACCCTGTGCCGGGTTATCCATCTTTGTTAGTGGTGGTGCTGTTTCTCGGCGGGATTCAATTGATGGCGCTGGGGGTGATTGGCGAATACCTTGGCCGCATGTTTGATGAGACTAAAGGTCGGCCGCTGTATTTAGTCAACGCCTACGAAAAGGCAAAACATAAATAATAAACCCCTAATGGTTTGTACTTTGCAGCTTTTGTGTGATGTTTTGAAAGAAGGCGGCTCGCTCGGAGTTTCCTAATTGTTGATAAGCCAGCGCAAGATTATAGCTGGCGATATGGTTGTTGGGATCGGCGGCGTAAGCCTTCTGATAATATTCCAGCGCAGCTTGTCGCAAGCCGCGGGCAAGGGCGTTGTTGCCTAAGCCTACCCAGGCTGATGAGCGCTTTGGTGCACGAAGCACGATGTCATGATACAGCGCTTCACTTTTGTTGATTTCTCCACTTTGGCCATAAATTCTGGCCGCATTCTCCCAAAAATCAATTTTGTCTTTTTCACGAGAGGCGAGTTTTGCCGCCTTTAAATAGAGGTCAATGGCAGCGGCATGATTTTTTGCGGTGTCGCGGGCATAGGTCGCAGCGAGTCCTGCAACAGGTTTGAAAGAATCGGGGCTGGTTATCATTGCCCGGCTGTAAAATGTTATATCATTTTCCCAGTCGGCAATCTCTGGCATGGCGGCAAAGGAAAAAAACAGCAAAATAGAGATGGCAATCGTTTTGATCGTTGCCTCTATGGGGCGAGTGAATTTCTGAGCCAGGGTCAAACCCCAGGCGATGAGCAGGGCGAAGCCTATAGTCGGCAAATAAAGTACGCGCTGGGCAAAAATGGGTTCATCAAAAAGAGCGATGGGCAAAGCAGGGAGTAAGGTGATAATGATCCAACTGATAGCAAAAATAAATAATGGTTGTCGCTGGCGAAAAGCACGGGGTAAATACAGTAAGGCACCAATAAAACACAGGCTGCCAAAGCTAAGGGCTAGCCAGCCTGTGGCAGGTGGAGAGTAATAGTATTCCAATGGCGAAGGGAGGATCAGTAACTGAATGTAGTGAGCAAAAAATGTCAGCAGTACCGGAAAGTTGCTGATGTCCATGCGTGCAAAAACACTGGTCTGTACTACATCGCCACCATTGAGTGCATTGCTGCGCAGTATGAAATAAATCAGCAATAAACCAGCGTAGATCATGTAACGGGTGATGCCGGTTTTTGTGCTTAATTTGCCACGCTGAAACAGTACATCATAAATCATTAGCAGTACCGGAAAAAAGATGGCTGTTTCTTTGCTGAGTAGTGCGAGGGTAAAGCACAGGGGAGCGCCAATGGTGTAGAGTAATTTCTTCGTATGGCTGGTGGCTTGATACGATAATCGGTGCAGCAAGAAGGCGCTCAGTAAAAAAACTGACACTAGTGGATCGGTCATGCCGGCGATCCAGCTAACCGATTCCACGTGCACCGGATGCACCGCAAAAATAGCAGCACTCATGGCTGCGATCATGCGATAGGCTGGGGAAAGAAAGCCCAGTATCAAGAAATACACTAAAATAGTGTTGATGCCATGCAGGGTGATATTGAGTGCATGGAAGCCAAAGGCACTGTTTCCCCAGAGGTGATGGGCAATGTTCAGGGTGAGTAGAAACAGAGGGCGGTAAAGACTATGCCCGCCGATGCCCACTTGCTCCGCTAAATCAGTATTCGCCCAAACGCCGTGAGTAAAATAATCAGGGATATATTTTATTTCGCTTATTTTGCTGTTATCGCTGATGACGGGCCAGTCATCCATCACAAAATCGCCACCGAGACCGCCGGCGAATACCAGCACGCAAAAGATAAAGAGCCAGACTGGCAGTGCATTTTTTATTAAGGCGCGCATGTTGAATTATTTCTTGAGTTGATGTGGCTGGGGATATTTTGATGCTCAGCCTATCATTATTAATATCAGGGGTTAATGTGAGAAGGTTAATTAATCTCTAGCGTGAAGTGAAAGTTGGCGCCTTCATTTTCAATGGCGCTAGCCCATATTTCCCCATGGTGTCGACTGATGACGCGGTGCACTGTCGAAAGGCCGATGCCACTTCCAGGGTAATCTTCGATTTTATGTAGGCGTTGAAAAGGCAAGAATATTTTATCAACATATTCCGGGTTGAAGCCTGCGCCGTTGTCCGAAATTGAAAAAACACGACGCCCCTCTTTTGTGGAGCCCCCGATGTCAATCGTTGCGTCGTTACGTTTATTGGTGTATTTCCAAGCGTTACCAATGAGGTTGGAAAGGGCAATCGTCAACAGGCTCTTATCACCTTTGGCTTGTAAGTTGTCATCAATATTAATATTGACTGTGCGATTGGGCTCACTTTCTCGCAAGACGCGTACAATTTCTTTGCTAACAGCGGTGAGGTCAACTTGTTGGATATTCATTTTATAGCGTGTAATCCGTGACAGGTTGAGTAGGTCATCAATCAGGTTTGACATACGCTCAGTACCGACGGTAATACGCTTGAGATAATCCTGGCCAGTCTCGTCCAGTACCTTGTTATAGTCTTCTAATAAGGCATTGCTGAAGCCATTGATGCCGCGTAATGGTGCACGCAGATCGTGTGACACTGAGTAACAAAAGGACTCTAATTCATTGTTAATAGTTTCCAGTTCTATCGTCCGTTTGGTGACAATGGCTTCCAGATTGTCGCGATGTTGTCGAAGCTCATCGGCTTCCTGTAGGCGTGTAGTGACATCATGAGCAATGCCCTCCATGGCCACCACTTTTCCTGTGTTATCAATAACTGCTGATTCAGAAACTTCCAATAAGCGTTCTCTACCATCTTTGTGATAAAGGGCAATGAGAAAAGGTGGGCGCTTTTGTTCAGCTTGGGTAGCCTCAATCCGTGAAATAAGATTATTGTTAATGGGGTTGTTGGTTAAATAAGTGCTGTAATGTGCCAAAAAATCAGTATGCGAATAGCCCAACACATCGGAAATAGATTCACTGGCGTAAAAGAAAACACCGTCAGTGTCGTGAGAATAAAAGAAATACTCAGAACTCAGGTTTTCTACCAGTCGTTTATAGCGCGCATCACTTGCCTGGGTGGCGCGGTCGGCAGCATCACGTTCCTGTTCGCGCAGTTGTAGTTTTTGTGCCATATTTTTGAAGGCTTGCGAAAGGCCACCAACCTCGTCATTGGTGGTGATGTCGATGTCCAGGGTTTCTCCGCCGGGTGAAAGAGAAGCCACAGCGTCGGTGAGTTTAAGTAGGTTGCGGGTGATGCTCACGGCGAAGAAGGCCATAATGAAAATGCCCAGCACAATTTCCACGATGGCGATGGTGGTGCCTTGTTTACGAATGGAGTCGATGGCTTGAACGATAGATAAAGTATCGAGTTCAAACTCCATGTGACCAATTACAGAGTCGCCAAGAGTGACTGGCGTGCGTAAGTGATAGGGGGAATCCGGTGTGCTAGAGTCCATATGCTGCTGCAGGCTTATGCCTCGCGCATGCTCAGTGTGTTCAATGCTGGAACTTAGGCCGCGCTTGATAAGCAGGCTGTCATCAATGTTAAAAACAGCGATGTAACGTATTCCGCGCTCATTAATTACGCGGTCGAGAATTTCTCCCAGTGTGGCTAAGTCCTCTTGTAATAACGGTCCTGCAATGGTGGCGTTGAGTAGGGGTTGAATTTCTTCGATATGGTCTTCGGCTTGTTGGATCAGGTGCTCATCAGCAAGTCGTGTACTATTCCAAACCAATAATGCAAGCATGACGACCTGCACAAGGACGCTAGCACTGATCAGTTTAAAACGGAGGGAGTGTCGACCATATTTCGGCGATGGGCTATCACTCATTCTGGGTTGTTCAGTGTTTTTAGTAACGATAATACCGGTGTGAGCCGATTGAGATTATCCTTGGAGGGTATCACGATACGCCCCCAGTGATATTGTTTGTTGAGTTCGGCAAGAACCGAGGCACCCTGGCTGCCGGGGATTGGATGAGTTAGTGCTTGTTGTATGGCAAGGAAATCAGTTTCTGGAAATGATGGCTTTGCAATGTACATAGCATGAGGGACTGCGTCAGTGGCCGTTAGCTTTCGTAGCGGTCTGAATTTTTTGCTGGCATTTATGCGACGATATAAGCCACCGAGAGCTACTGCAGCATCGGCTCGTCCTTCTGCGACGGCGATGAGGGCTGCATTGTGCGCGTGGCTGACCTTGATAGTGATGTCTTTGTTAGGAGTGAGGCCATGTCGTTTTAACAAGATCTCCGCCAGCATACTCACGGCGGCTAAGCGGCTGGGGATGGCAAATATTTTGCCGCGTAAATCCTTAATGGACTGAAAGCGGGAATCCTTTGCCACGACGATGTCGCCAGCCAAGTCATTATTATGACCAGCAATAATTCGATAACCGTTGTTACTCGCGGCGAGTACAGCAAAGTGTGGCGCCGTCATTAATAAATCATACCGTCCCTCTTCAGTACGTTTGAGGAAGGTTTTGAAATTGGGTGCGGTTTTAATGACAACTCTTTTGTGCAAGGTGTCGGCGAGATAGTCGGCAAAAGGCCGCCAGGTTTTGATGAGTGCAGCAGGACTAAGGTACGGCAATAATCCTAAGTAGATGATGTCTTCGTCATCGGCGTGAGCATTTTGGTTAGGTGCAAAAAAGACCACCAGGGCAAGCAGCAGAATAATAAGGGTGGAAAATTGACGGAGAAGCGGAGCCGATAACGCCAGCAGAGATGTGAAAATCCCCGGCGTTGAAGCGGAAGGTGTTGTGCCCAATCTGTGCTGCATGGTCTGTCTCTTGCCCGGCAAGTTATTTACTTTCAGGTTTTCAGGCATATTAGTCAAGCGTGGCACAAATACAAGTGAGCATTGTTACGGAGTTGCCGGTTTTTGCGTAAAATAGGCGTTTGCAATCCTAGGAATGATGTTTATGTGGCGTTTGATAATAACTGGCTTTTTACTATTACTGGCATCGACTCAGGTGATTGCCGGTTTTGACGAGGCGGTAGCGGCGGCCAATGATGGAAAGTACCTTGAAGCCTTTAACGCATTTTCAATATTAGCGGAACAGGGCGATGCCCGTGCGCAACAGGCATTGGCCTGGATGTATTATGAAGGTCAGGGTCGTCCACGGGACTACGTGAAAGCGGCACATTGGTATCGTAAAGCGGCAGATCAGGGCAATGTCACCGCGCAGATTAATCTGGCGCAGATGTTTGCTTACGGCAAAGGCGTCACACAGGATTTTGCAAAGGCTGCCCATTGGTGGAAAAAATTGGCAGAGCAGGGTGATCATAAGTCGCAAGCAGCCTTAGCCGGGCTTTATTATCAGGGCAATGGTGTATCGAAAAATATTAAGGCTGCCGCATCCCTGTGGCGCGAGGCGGCGGAGCAGGGCAATATCGAGGCTCAACGTAATCTGGGTTTGCTGTACGGCAAGGGTCAGGGCGTTGCGCAAGATGATGCGCAGGCCTATGCCTGGCTGAATGCAGCAGCGAGCCAGGATGACAAGGTGGCAGAGAAAAGCCGCGATTATGCCCTGCAGCAATTAAGTATCGAGCAAAAAAATAAAGCAGAGTCGTTGGCCGCAGAATACATTGATAAATATGTAACACCGTTTGTTGAGAAAAATAAAAATCCGCACTAACTGTTTTTAGTCAGTATTTTTTAGTGAGTATTCTTTTAGCGAGAAAATTATGCCGATTCCTGAACGTGAACAACAAATTCGCATGGCCCATGCGACGCTGATCCATCAAGTGGTGCTGGCTTGCCACAATAGTGATCTGCGTACTGAGCTGGAATCGGTATTGGAAGTGGCCACGCAACAGGGTTGGGCAGACTTAGTGAAGGTGATACGGATAATCGTTGCAGGCAGTCGTGACGCGGCCTTACTCAATGGGCTGGATGAAGAAGATGAAGTTATTACTCGCAGCATCCTGACTGGGCTGCAAGATCCTGCAACGCTGCCCGATCCCAATCAACAGGGCGACGCTACGCAGGCCGCCCCCGGCCTGGCGCAGATGATTCAAGCCGCCAGCCATGGAGATGCACAGGCTTTGCAGGCCGTGTCGCAAATGGCGGAGCAAATGATGCAAGCACCGGGTGATATGGCGCAGCTCGGCGGCAATATGAAACGGTTGATCGATGGTGAACGCGATGCCGATGTGTTGTGCAAGGGTATGGGCACCAGCGGTGAGCAATTGATGTTGAACTTGATTGAGGAGCTCAATAAGCTGGGCTTGCAATGATTTTTAGGGTTGAGGCCGGAGTTTTTCCGTCATTTAAAGACTGAAACCACCGGCTCTGCCGATATGAATAACAATGGCATTGCCGAGTAAGCATTCTAGTGTAAAAGAGACCTGGGAGGGCGTTTGTGATAGACGCTTTTTTGTAAGAACCGAGCGCTAAAAAAGCCGCCATACGGGCGCAGGCTGGAATCTAGATTGGTGTTTAAACCACTGGATACTGGCCTGCGCGGAAATACCCAAAACGCTTTGCGAGGCAGACTCTGACGGATATTTTGAGTCCTCAGTCCTCAGTCCTCAGTCCTCAGTCCTCAGTCCTCAGTCCTCAGTCC
>CAZXZI010000007.1:0-43637 GCA_964645165.1 uncultured Ectothiorhodospiraceae bacterium | reverse complement strand
GAGCGCGGGATCGATGGGTGAATTCTGACCACGGTGAGCAGTAGTTATAAAGGCACGGCGATTATGTTTACCGGCAAAAACAATATCCATGGGCTCGTCACCCACCAACAGTGTTTTGACGACCTGCTTGGTGTCGCTGACATCCACGATACTCACACTGTCAGAAACATTGTTCACAACCCATACTTCATGGTTGTTGCGCACAGCCAGGGCTACTGGTTCCATGCCGACCAAAATGGAGCGCTTGTGTACCAAAGTGCCGTCGTGCTTGATTCTGAACACTTCCAAACGATTGTCAGGCGTGTTCAACGCATACAAGCTGTCCCCATCCGGTGACATCGCCAATGGACGTACCTGCCCGGACTCAAACAGTGTGTACGAACTACTGGCGAAAACAGATGATACAAAAAACAATGGAATTACTGCGATGAAGGACACTAATTTACTGCTACATCGACTTCTAGCCATTTGCAAACCCCCTGTGCACAAATCGTTTTTGAAATTGATACTGCCCATTGAACTTATCACATAAAATACATTTATCGGAAGATCATTATATTATTTTGAACTATAAGAAAGGCTTTTTATAAAACTATCAGTTACATAAAAAATAGGCTCTGGCTATGTGATCGTTGTCTTTGCTAACTATGTTGCTCAGGCAACAAACCAGTAGTTTCCATTACTTTTCAGTCTGAATAAGCCTTACTGAAAGGGCTTGAGGCGAAGTGCGCCCTCTACTTGCCTTTGCCATTTCGCAGGAACGCCAGCCTGTTCCGCATAATCGGCCCAGCGTGACACCACCGTCTGTACCTCTTCGATAATGGCCTCAGCTCGCCCGCGTTTCATCGAAGTCATTTTTGCACAGGCCGTAAAATCGTCGAGGTTGAAGTCATCGCGTTTACCATTGAGGCTCATTTGGTGTTGCGCGGTCCAACGCCCGCTAGGATTAAAACTATAGGTCATATCAAACGCTGGAGACAGTGACCAATTACCCACTTTATCCATGAGGAAGGCGATATTTTTTACGTGGTCGTCCTGGTTGCGGGCGACGATGTTAAAGACCATGCGCCGGAATTGTTCTTCGATAGCCTGCATGGGCAAGCCTAGCTGGCGAATCACCAGCAAGGCTTGTTCGTAGCTGTAGGCACCCGCCATGTTAAAATCATAGTGCGCCAACGCGCACAATGACTGCATGTGCCGCTTTTCGCCACTGGCCAACCGATCAAAGCGCCGGGTCATAAAGTGCTGGCGACCTTTTTCCTCAAACAGACGGCAATCGTTAATCTCGATTCCGCAGTCTTTTGCCATCAGATAATAGGCATATTCGATGACGCCGTAGCCCTGCGGGTCTTCCAGTTCTTTGTCGCGATTGCCCGCCACACCGTCAAATTTCAACAACCAATACTCAAAGCCTTCTCCCGCCGGAATCTGTCCGGAACACACTTCATTGGTCGATGGATTCCAGGCAATCACCGCCTTGGCGCGGGCGCCGCCAGCAGAGGTACCAACGCGGAGGATATCCGCCAATGCCTGCTCTTTATCAGCATCAGCGAACGAGGCACGCAGGTCGTTGCGGTGACTGAGCACCTTCGAGGCCAGATCGACCAGATGGTCTATTTGAACCTGGCTTGCCTGCCGGGCCTGCGGGCCAATGGCCGGCGTGAACTCCAGCGCTCCCATGCCCCGTTCTCCCATGTAACTCAGGCGTTCCAGCGCATTGAAGGAATCCGCCTGCCGACCCTGGGTGGCCAACCAGGCATTGATCAAGGCGTTGCCAAATTTGTCCGGCAGGGAATCGGCCAGCAGACCAGGCAGGCCGTGAAAAGTCTGTTTGGGTAGTTCAGGAAAGCGGTAAATGCGATCTGACAACGGCATCATTAACGGCGCGACTTCAATGCCGCTGCCCACAAAGTCCGCCTCGTACTGGAAGCTGGCCACCTCGTCGCCATCGGCCAGCGACACAGCGCCAATGGTGCGCCCCCACAAACGTACCTCGGTGACACTGCTCACTTGCCATCATCCCAAGACCACGGTCTGGGTTCTTCCACTCCCCCTGCCGTGCGCTTGCCCGAAGCGCGTTGTCGGGGCTTGCCTTTGTGCTTGAGCAATTCCATGGGACCTGGCTGGCTTTCGGGTAACAGCAATTCCAAGCCCGGCAATACCTCCAGCACGCGGAAAATGCGAATGAGGCTGGACATCTGTGCCGATGCACCTGCCTCAATGCGTTCCACCGTGCGCTTGGCGACACCGGCTTGCTCGGCCAGATCCGCCTGCGTTAGCTGCAATTCCAGCCGACGCCGCGCAATTCGGCCACCGATTTCACCAAGAATGGCCTCATCGGCCAACAAATTAGATACCCTCATACATCGTCACCTTTGACGAAATAACCCACTAATGGGCATTTTCTCGCAATAGTTGACGATATATATAGCGCAAATATGCCAATAGTTCAAATCGCCATATCCGGCGAGTAACAAAGGATAATTGAGACTAATCGCCACTAGTGACGATTTGTTGAAATAATCGTACAAATAGCTTATTGAGTCGCCAAAACAGCCCGCACCAGATTGAGATCCTTCTCCGTATCCACCCCGGCAAGCGGCACTTCCACCGCCTCGGCAACGTGAATCCGATGCCCATGCCACAAAGCGCGCAACTGCTCGAGGGATTCCGTCTGTTCCAGTGGGCACGGCGGCCACTGGTTGTATTCACGCAAAAAACCGGCACGGTAGGCATACAGTCCGATATGCCGCAGGTGTCCGCCATTGTCCGGCATCACCTCTGCGGTATTAGCAAAAGCATCCCGATCCCAGGGAATGCTCGCCCGGCTGAAATACAGCGCCAGCCCCTGTTGGTCTTTCACCACCTTCACCACATGCGGGTCGAACAATTCCGCCGTGGTGGTGATGAGCGTTCCCACAGTGGACATGCTCGCCGCGGCACAATTGGCAAGATTTTCCGCCACCTGATGAATCACCGCCGAGGGCATCAACGGTTCGTCACCCTGCAGATTGACCACGATATGATCATCAGCAAAATTTAATTTGTCCGCCACTTCCGCAATACGATCCGTGCCGGATTGATGTGCCTCCGAGGTTAAACAACACTCGGCGCCAAATTCTTGTGCGGCGGCCTCGATTTGTGCATTGTCCGTGGCGATAATGATCCGCGCTGCACCGCTTTCCTGCGCGCGCTCGTAAACGTGCTGGATCATGGGTTTTCCGGCGATGTCCAGTAAGGGTTTACCCGGCAAGCGGGTCGCCGCAAAACGCGCGGGAATGACGACGCTAAAACTCATTTTACTTTCTCATCGGCCGCCAACACTCGTGCCTCATCCTCTAGCATCACCGGGATGTCATCACGAATGGGATAAGCCAGACGATCAGCCTTGCACACCAGTTCCTTGGCGTCTTTTAAATAAACCAATGGCCCCTTGCAAATAGGGCAAACCAAAATATCGAGTAATTTTTTGTCCACGTTTTTTCCTTAATATATTTCAACAAAAATGGTTTAACGTTTTATCAAACGCAAGATGAGGGGAATGATACGTTCATCCAGTTTCGCGTCAACCGGCACACACCAGTGCTGTTCGTCGGAAAACTCCTGACATTTTACTGCATCTTTTTCCGTCATTAACACCGGCAGATCATCGTCAAATAGAATATCCTCTCGCACAAAAGGATGGTGATCAGGGAAAGCATGTTCCATGACGGTTAAACCATGCGTTTGCAACTGATGAAAAAAACGGTCTGGATTACCAATACCGGCAATCGCATGCACCGTCTGACCGGCAAAACCATCCAGGGACATTTTCCTATCTGACAATTTCAAGTTATGCAACATGCCTGGTATCAAGTCCATGCGATATTCACGCACGCCGGGTACGCCGTTGGTCACCACCGCGTCCACCGACGCTAATCTACTTAAGGGTTCACGCAAGGGTCCGGCAGGCAAACAATGCTGGTTACCAAAACGGCGCACGCCATCTACCACGGCAATTTCCATATCACGTCCCAATGCATAATGCTGTAGGCCATCGTCCGCAACAATAATGTCGCAGTCGGTATACACTAACAACGCTTCGGCGGCCTCCGCACGATCGGGGCCCACTGCCATGGGACAGGCACATCGTCGCGATAATAATACGGCTTCATCGCCCACCATACGCGGATCACTATCAACACGGACTTGTTGCGGCCAATGTGTCGCTTGCCCACCATAACCCCGGCTGACAATCCCCGGAACATAACCATTTTTACGAAGTACATCCACCAGCCAGGTGACCAATGGTGTTTTACCCGTACCACCCACCGAAACATTGCCGACAATAATCACTGGTACCGATAGCCGGTGCACTTTCATCAAACCGACGCGATAGAACAACCGTCGCGTAATCGCAACAAAGCAAAACAACCAGGACACCGGCAACAACAGCAAAGTCACAACACTTTTGTTGTACCAATAATAATCGAGCCGTTTCACAATGCCTCGCCCACTGGGTTTTATTAAATACTCATCAGTTTGTAGTGACGATTGGCCACTCCACTCTTCTACTACTTACCGTCATTTCGACGAACGCCTACAGGGATGTAGATGGTAGAGCGACGCAGGACGCCAAAGCCGAGGCCGGAATCCAGAAAATTCAAAGCACTGGATCCCGGCCTGCGCCGGGATGACGGCTTTTTATATCTTCGTTCTTACTTAAAGCAACTGCCGCAAACAATCTCTCACAAGCCTCTTTATACAATATAACGCTGACTCAGCAACGCCCCTGCAATTCACACCAGCAAAGCTGGTAGTCTCAGCCATTAAACGACAAAATAAACTCGCAATACATTCTCAGCTTTCATCAAATTGCATCTTATACAGTGATGCGTAGTCTTTGCCGGCAGCCAGTAATTCGGCATGCGTGCCGGATTCCACGATTTCACCATCACGCATCACTAGAATCTTGTCCGCGCTTTCAATCGTCGAGAGCCGATGAGCAATCACCAGAGTGGTTCGTCCTTCCATCAATACGCCCAGCGCCTCCTGAATATAACGCTCGGACTCGGTATCCAGTGCTGAGGTAGCCTCATCCAGAATCAGGATCGGCGCATCTTTTAATAGGGCGCGTGCAATGGCAATGCGTTGACGTTGTCCGCCAGACAATAGCACGCCCTTGTCGCCCACCTGGGTCTGATAAGACTCCGGCAAGTCGGTAATAAATTCGTCGGCATGTGCGGCCCTGGCGGCAGCCATCACTTCTGCCTCGCTGCGATCAGCCAAAGCACCGTAGGCTATGTTATTAAAAACCGTATCATCGAACAGCGTGATGTCCTGACTCACCAGAGAGATGTGTTGGCGTAGCTCATCCAGTTTAAGCTCCTGTACTGGCACACCATCCAGCAAGATCTCGCCCTGAGCAATATCGTAGAAACGCGGCAACAAACTGACCAACGTGGACTTACCACTCCCCGAACGCCCCACCATGGCCACCGTTTCACCGGCGGCGGCGGAAAAATCAATAGACTTCAACACGTCGCCCTTGGCTTTTTCATAACTGAATGTCACGTTACGAAACTCAATACCACCATTCACCGAGGCCAGCGTTTCTGACCCAGTATCTTTTTCTGCTTCTTCATCTAACAATAAAAAGACACTCTGAGCCGCGGCGATCCCTTGTTGTACAGTGGACTGCACCATGGTTAAACGCTTCATCGGTGCCAGCAACAACATACTGGCTGCCACAAAGGACATAAATGTACCCACTGTTAACACCTCTATCATTTCCTTTGAGGTGGCAATATACAAAATCACCGCCAGTCCGCAGGCGCCGAGGAATTGTGAGATGGGTACGCTAATCGCGCGCGTCGCCGCCAGCTTCATATTTTGTCGCCGATTATATTCATTGGCCTTGGCGAATTGTTTGTCTTCACATGCTTCGCCGCCAAATATTTTCACCACCCGGTGACCTTCGGTAATTTGCTGTGACAGTTGCGTCACATTACCCATAGAGGCCTGAATGTGCTGACTGATACGGCGGAAACGTTTACTCACCGCGACCACAAGCACAGTAATAATGGGGCCGATGAGAAAAAAGACAATCGCCAATTTCCAACTGGTGTAAAACATCAAAATCAACAAGCCAATAATAGTGAAGGTATCGCGCACCACAATGGTCACCGCCTTGGTGGCGGCCTGAGACACGCGCTCTACATCGTAAATCAATTTTGAGGTTAACTGCCCGGAAGCATTGCGATCATAAAAAGCCGTGGGCAGACGCATCAAACGATTGAACATTTGCTGACGCATGTCGCGAATAATATTTCGGCCAACATATTCCATGCCATAGGTTGCGATAAAGCTCGCCACGCCACGGATGATAAAAATTACTAACAACCCAAACGGCAACCAGCGAATCACCGTAGGATCCTTGTCCACAAAACTACCATCGAGCATGGGTTTCAAAATCCAGGCAAAACCTGCCTCGGTGGAAGCCACCACGCCCATGCCAAGAATGGCAAACATAAATACGGAGGAATGCTGCCAAGCATAACCTAGCAAGCGTTTATAAATTTGACTGGGAGACATTAGACCCGTTTCAGGCAATACAAATATTGAAAAAAAGTATCACTGTGAGAGCTTTGCACAATGTAGATTTTTCTTTGTAACAAGGCATAAATGGTTGAAAAAGCGAAGTTTACACGCAGTTTATCGCTACGCGACCCCGCATTTTGAAACCATTTATAACACTGCCACAGCGGAATAGATGCTTCGTGCAAAGCTCTCACTGTGTTTTGGCCTTGCGCGTAGTCGCAAAGTTCAAATGAATGAAACCAAGCCGGGCAGCGGCATCCATCACTGTGATTACCGCCTGGTGCGGCGTCTTGGCATCGGCGCTAAGAATAATCGGTGGGTCTTTGCGATCCCCCGCCACTTCCTGCATGGCCTTCATTAAGGTTGCTAACTTGGTATTGATTACGCGTTGGCCATTAACAAAATACGTACCTTCGGCATCCACGGAAACCTCCATGGCAAAATCATCGGTCACCTTTTTAGTTGCGCTGGCCTCCGGCAACATAATTTCAATTTCCGATTCACGTTCAAACGTCGTCGATACCATAAAAAAGATCAGCAGCAAAAACACCACGTCGATGAGTGGCGTGATGTTGACGTCCAGTGTTTCTTTTTGGTTGGCTGAAATATTCACAATCGATAACCTGTGATTCAAATGGCAGAAGAGGGAGAAGTGGGCACTGCCACATCCGATTCACGATCACCGTGAATCACTTCCACCATTTTGATGGCCTCCTGTTCCATGTACACCACCAAACTATCAATGAGTCCACGGAAATACCGATGCGCCATCAATGTGGGAATCGCCACCGACAAACCCGCTGCAGTAGTAATCAGTGCCTCGGAAATACCACCAGCCAAGACCGCCGGATTACCCACGCCCTGCGAGGTGATCACGCTGAACACTTTGATCATACCGATCACTGTACCCAGCAGACCCAACAGCGGTGAAATCGCTGCAATCGTGCCCAGGGTGTTCATGTAACGCTCCAGTTCGTGCACCACGTGACGACCCGTTTCTTCAATGCTTTCCTTCATCACCTCGCGGCTGTTACGCGCGTTGCTGAGTCCCGAAGCCAGCACCTGCCCCAGTGGTGAGCTATTGCGTATCGTGTTGATTTGCTCGGTGCTGAGCTGCCCCTTGGATTGCATATGCCAGATTTGCGCCACCAGGTGCTTGGGAATAATGCGTTTGCGCTGTAACGACCACAGGCGCTCACCAATAATGGCCAGAGCCACGATGGAGCACAAAATGATGGGGAGCATCAACCAACCGCCGGATTTTACGATCTCAAACACGAATATCTGTCCTCTACTATTAACGATATTATTTTAACGGTATTGTTTCGTTAGCTACGCACTGAAACGTCTGCCAAACGGCTTTGCAAACAAGGCGCTACTGTAGCAGAGAGACCGTTCGGTCGGAAGGTGTGAGGCCATCGCAAACACAGCCCGCTAGTCGGCATTCCAATAGCGCGCTGCCTGTTGCCGGTGAGTCAACACGGTATCCAGCCCACCCGCACCGCCCAGTGGCAATTCAATGGCACCATTGTGCGCCGTGTCGAACAAACGCACTCCCCGCGCCACATAACGCTGGATGATTTGTGGTTTGGGAAACCCGTAGCGATTGCGATAACCCACGGGAAATAACGCCAGTTTCGGTGCCACCGCTGTCAAAAACACCGGGCTCGATGAGGTGCGACTGCCGTGATGCGGCACCACCAGCACGTCACTGGCCAGCCGCTGGCCGAAGACCTTCACCAGCTCACCCTCGGCCGCCTTCTCGATATCGCCGCTCAACAACACGCTCTGCGAACCGGCCTGCACGTGCAGCACACAGGAGCGGTTGTTGTTGCTGCGCCCACCTGCCGGGGTCTCCTCGCCCGGATTCAACATCGCAAAGGCCACCCCGTCCCACTGCCAATATTGCCCGGCCTGGCAGGGCTCAGCGCCATCGATGTCCTGCGGCACACTGCTCAGCAGCCGTTGCACCGGCATATCCGCGCGCAACCCTGCCACCCCGCCGATATGATCGTTGTCGCCGTGGCTCACCAGCAGCGTGTCGATCTGCCGCAATCCCCGTGAACGAAGATACGGCGCCACTACCGCCTCGCCGGTGTTGAAACCGCTGGAAAAGCGCGGCCCGGCATCAAACACCAGTACGTGATTCCGGGTCTGCACCACGGCGGACAGGCCCTGCCCCACGTCCAGCAGGGTGAATTTCGCCTGCCCTGCGGGGATCAACGTCGGAGAAATAAATAGCAGAGGCAACAGACCCACCGCACCCACCCAGCGCGTCGGCACACCGCGCGGTGCCAGCAGCCAGACAATGCCGATGACCGCCACCGGCAGTGTCCACAGCGGCGGCGCCATTTGTCGCCAGGCCGCCTGCGGCCACTGCGCCAGCTCGTCCAGCCACCACCACAGTCCCTCCAGACTCAGGCTGGACAGACCCAGCAGCCCATCGCCTAGCGTGTCGGAAAAACCCAAGGCGATGCTACCCAACAGCGTCAGCGGCACGGTGACCAGACTGACCCAGGGCACCGCCAGCAGATTGGCCAACGGCGCCACCAGCGAGGCCTGCTGAAACAATAGCAACAGCGCCGGAAACAACCCCACCGCCACCAGCCACTGCACCCGCCCCCACTGCCACCACAGCGATTTCATCGCCAGTCGGCCAGACATGCCGTAGAGAATCACCGTCACCGCGCCAAAGGACAGCCAGAACCCCGCAGCCATCACCGCCAATGGGTCGATGATCAGCACCAACAGCAGGGCCAGCGCCAACAGGCTAGACGGTCGGGTCTGACGTTGCACGATGACCGCCAACATCACCACCGCCACCATGATCAGCGCCCGCTGGGTGGGCACGGAAAACCCCGCCAGCGCGGCATACACCATGGCAGCCAACAATGCACCCAGCGCCCCGGCCTTGTTGGCTGGCCAACGGGTCACCGCGCGTGCTGATAACCGCCACAGCCGGCGCAGCAGAAAAAAGGCAAAACCCGCCACCAGCCCCACGTGCAGGCCGGAAATGGCCACCAGATGATTGGTGCCGGTGCGGCGCAGCACTCGCCACTGTGCCGGGCTAATGAATTGGCGATCACCAATGGCCAGCGCCAGCACGATGCCGCGTAGCGGATGATCTTTGAGGCTCGCGAGAATGTTTGTGCGCAGGGATTCCCGCACCTGGTCGATCCAATAGGCACTGCCCGCCGGGGCGAGGCGCTGATTCACCCGCAGCGCATCCGTGGGTTTCGCGCCTTTTTTTGAGTAACGCACATAACCCTTGGCGCGAATCCCCTGCTGGAATAGCCAGGCCTCGTAATCAAAACCGCCGGGATTGGAAAAACCATGCGGACGTTTCAGGCGTAGCTGCAGACGCCAACGCTCACCGACCCGCAGGGCGGGAATCTTGTGTCCCTTGCGCGGATACCAGCTCAGCAGCAGCTTGCCCGGCACGGCCTGTGCCTCATCCTGCCAGCGCAGACTGTCCGGCGCAAACACAAAGCGCAGGCGACGACCTTTCTGTTCCGGCAGCGAGGCGACCAAGCCCTCCACCACCACGTCCTGCCCTTCCAGCTCGACAGGTAGCGCGCCTGCCAGCATGTGCTGGGCAATGATACTCGCCCAGAAAAAACCGATACCGACGCTCAATAACAACAACGGCAACAAACCGCGCCCACGCAGGAATCCAGCCAGTATCAGCAAGGCGAACAACAGGCTCACCGACCAGACCATGTCCGGCAAGCTGGCAAGCTGTTGCACAGCAGCAGTGCCAATCAGAAATCCCAGCGCGATCCTGCGCATCTTTTTGCTACTCCCTTAACAAGCTTTTCCCGTCAGGCCTAAAATTGTGGATAATGGCAGACTCTGTTACCGAAATAAGAATAACCACGCCGAATGCCTAAACGCATCATCAAACGTTTTATGCCAGATCCGCACACGATCCGCGATCACAAGCATTTGCGCTTTCTCGGCACCCTGCTGCACGACCCGAATATTTTGCACCTTAACCGTCGCTCGGTCTCCGGCGCATTCAGCGTGGGTATATTGATGGCCTTTGTACCCGTGCCGTTTCAAATGGTGCTGGCCGCCATCGGCGCCATCGTGGCGCGGGTGAATCTGCCCATCTCCGTGGCGCTGGTGTGGGTCACCAATCCGCTCACCATGCCACCGATCTTTTATTTTGCCTACAAGGTGGGTGCCTGGATTTTGCACACTCCGGCGCGGGATATCGAGTTCGTCTTATCCACAGAGTGGTTGGTGCATGAACTGGGGGAGGTCTGGCAGCCTTTTTTGCTGGGCTGCTTTGTCAGCGGGGTGTTTTTTGCCGTGCTGGGCAATGTGGCAATTCGCCTGTTTTGGCGTCTGCATGTGGGTCGTAACTGGGTGAAACGGCAGAAGGCTAGAGCCAATAATAAAGATTAAGTATCACCACTATCTTTATGATAAAGTTTATTTTTTTATTTCCCTAGGCATTACAACTGAAGGCTGTAGGGTGGGCACCGCCCACCGTTGAGACCCGGATAAGGCGCACTGGGTGGGCGGTGCTCACCCTACTTGCTGGCCTGGTTTTCTCTTTCCCCTCTCCCCTTTTCCCTGTCGTCTTCAAACCGCCCATCCGACAAATGCAACACTCGCGACATCCGCTGAGCCAGCTGCAAATCATGGGTAACCAGCACCAGGCTGGTACCCAGCTCGTCGTTGAGTTCTAACATTAAATCGTAGACCTGCGCTGCGGTGTGCTGATCCAGGTTGCCCGTGGGTTCGTCGGCCAATACACACAGCGGTTTGGTAATCAGCGCGCGGGCGATGGCGGTGCGCTGGCGTTCGCCACCGGACAGTTCCGCCGGTTTATGTTTGAGTCGTGCACCCAGCCCCACCTTTTCCAGCAACGCAGCTGCCTGCTCGGCAGCCTCGGCGGTGGACAGACCACGAATCAACAGCGGCATGGCGACGTTTTCCAGCGCAGTAAACTCCGCCAGCAGGTGATGAAACTGGTAGACAAAGCCCAGCATGCTATTGCGTAGCCTGCCCTTTTCCGCCTCGTTGAGTGCATCCAGTCGCTGGCCGCCGACACTCACTTCTCCCTGGGTCGGCTCATCCAGCCCGCCCAGCAGATGCAGCAACGTGCTTTTGCCGGAGCCCGAGGCGCCCACAATAGCCACTCGCTCACCACGCTGGATCTCCAATTGAATATTGCGCAGCACTTCGACATTCAGGCCTCCTTCATCGAAGGTTTTACCCAGTCCCTGGCACTGCAACACGCTACTCTGATCATTCATAACGCAGTGCCTCCGCTGGTTGGGTACGCGAGGCTCGCCAGGCCGGGTACAGGGTGGCCAGCACACTGAGCACAAAGGAGATGATGGAGATTTTGAATACATCATCCCAATGCAAATCCGAGGGGAAGGTATCGATGTAATACACATCTGCGGGCATAAACTGGATTCCCAGCACGCCCTCCAACCAGGCCACCACCTCACTGAGATTCAGCGCCAGGGTCACCCCAAGTACGGTGCCCACCAGTACGCCGATGGCACCGATAACCATGCCCTGCACGATAAAGATGGCCATGATGGAGCGCGGCGTGCTGCCCAGGGTGCGCAGGATGGCGATGTCCGCCTGTTTGTCCGTCACCACCATCACCAGCGTGGAAACAATATTGAAGGCCGCCACCGCGACGATGAGTAGCAAGATAATAAACATCATGGTTTTTTCGATTTTCACTGCCCGAAACAGGTTGGCGTGACGCATGGTCCAGTCAGAAACCCAGTAGCCGCCGGGCAGTGCATCCACTAACGCGTTGCGCACCGGCACGGCTTCAAACATATCCGTGAGTTTCAGACGCAGCCCACTGACCCCACCATTCATGCGAAACAGGCGCTCGGCATCTTTGATGTGAATCAGCGCCAGCGCACTGTCGTACTCGTGCATGCCCACCTCAAATACGCCTTTCACGGTGAAGCGTTTTATGCGTGGCAAAATACCCGCTGGCGTATTACTGGCCTGCGGCGTCACCACCGTCACCTTGTCACCCACGGTAGCGCCTAATTTCCGCGCCAGCCCCTTACCCAGGATGACGCCAAATTCACCAGGCTTCAAATCGCCCAACTCGCCGTACACCATCTTCTGCCAGACGTCCGACACCTCAGGGTCGCGCTCTGGCAGCACCCCGCGCAACAGGCTGCCCTGCACCTGCGAACCAAAGCTGAGCATCACCTCTTTGCGCACGTAAGGTGCAAGCCCCACGATACGTGGGTCCGATTTCTCAATAGCCTCGCCCAGAGGCTGCCAGTCGGTCAATGCACCCTCATCCATGCGCGTGATAGTGATGTGCGAGGCCATGCCCAGGATGCGTTCGCGCAGCTCCTGCTCAAAGCCATTCATCACCGAGAGTACGGTTATCAGTGCAGTCACCCCCAGCACAATGCCTAGCATGGACGTCAGCGAAATAAAGGAAATGAACTGATTTCGGCGTTTGGCGCGCAGGTAGCGCAGGCCGATGTAGAGTTCCAGCGGTTTGAACATGGGATACCAGAGTAAATAATCAACTGTGGGCAACGCCCGTGAGCGCCGATATTAACACGCAGAAATTGGCAGAGGTACTCGCGGTAGACGGCTCAACAGCATTCAAGCTGTTCCCGTCCCAGCCGATGAAGTTATATCCTGTCGATGTAAGGTCGGCGAAGCTCACATAAATGGCATTTATTCTACCCAAATCCTACACGCGCATGCCAATGTACTCCTCCCAATCAACGCTCATCGCCACAAAAGGCACCATTGGCACACACCTTGTATTTTTGCTGGAAAATGACGACAAAATAGCGCCCGTGCTCAAAGGCGCTCTGCGGCGGCAGGGATTTCAATTACAAACTTTCAGCAATCCACTTGCCTTG
This sequence comes from uncultured Ectothiorhodospiraceae bacterium, assembly GCA_964645165.1. Classification (GTDB taxonomy): domain Bacteria; phylum Pseudomonadota; class Gammaproteobacteria; order SZUA-152; family SZUA-152; genus SZUA-152. Next base: position 30,177 of record CAZXZI010000007.1, on the reverse strand, counting down.
CTATCCGCACTTGCAGACCACGAGGCCCTGGCCATCCTACTGGAACAGTCCTGCCTCAATCACGACAACGAAGTGGCGACAGAATGCCTGCAAAAGCTCACTGAGCAGAACATTCCGACAATTCTTATCAGCGAAGATGAAGATATGAGCTCACGGCTGCAAGCCACGCGCCAGGGTATTCAGCACTACCTTACTCGCCCCATTAACATTGATGCACTGCTGGAAATTCTGGAACACCACGCCGGCACAAAAGCTGCCGAGCCTTACCGCGTGCTGATTATTGATGATGATCAACTGCTGGCCAGTCTGTACGAGCTCACGCTCAAGCGTGCGGGCTTTGACGTCATCACTCAATTCAGTGCGATTAATATTGTCGACACGCTGCGCGAATTCAAACCCGAGCTGATTTTCATGGACGTGCAAATGCCCGATTGCTCGGGACCGGAAGCGGCTGCCGTGATTCGTCAAATCCCCGACCTCAACGTCATCCCCATTGTGTTTTTATCCGGCGACACCGATCTGGAATTACAGCTCGCCGCGCTTACCCAGGGTGGCGACGATTTTCTCACCAAGCCCATCGATCAGGGGCATTTGGTGGTCACCGCCACCGCGCGCGCTGCCCGTGCCCGCGGCCTGCAACAGACGCAACATCGCCTGCGCCAAACCGCTGCCGAGTTAAAGCGCTATCGGGAAAATGCTGAGCACGAGCAAAAAATGGCGCACGCATTAATGGATCGGATGATTTTCAGCGAAGACCTTGCCGATGAAACCATGCAATTTTGGCATCAGCCAGCCAGCCGATTTAGTGGTGATCTGGTTGCCGCGGTGCGCGACAAAAGCAATCGCCTCTATATTTTACACGCCGACGCCATGGGTCACGGCCTGCCTGCCGCCCTCCCATTATTACCGGTATCGCAGATATTTTATTCCATGGCCAAACAGGGCTTCACCATCGGTGCCATTGCCGCCACCATGAACGCAAAATTGCGCATCCAAATTCCTGTCGGAAATTTTGTTGCTTGCACATTGCTTTCCATTGATCGCAACAATCGCACCGTCGAAGTGTGGAACGGAGGCAGCCCCACAACCTTATTCATCTCCCCCGAGGGCAGCATCCTCAAGCAGTTCAGCTCCCTACATACATCCTTAGGCGTATTGCCCGAGGAAGAATTTTCCAACAACACCGAATTCTACCAATGGCAGGAGGCGGGTCACTTGGCATTATTCTCCGATGGCCTGCCCGAAGCCTGTAATCGTAAAGGACAGGACTTCACACCTCAGCTGGAGGCCGCATTCACGCAACCCCTGGGGTCGGCAGGCGATGACCGGCTGCAGCCCGTGGTCTCTCAATTACAAGAACACCTCGACGGCGAAATTGCCCACGATGATATTTCTATCGTAGTGATTCGCTGCGACACATAAACCCTAGCCTCTTTAAACACCTCTCCTGCGACTTCACCGCAGCGGTGAATGTGCTAACCTGTGCTGCAGAAAAAAATACAGAATAAAAAAGCAGAGGGAGGGGGTTCATCATGCTCACAACGATTTTGGCATTCACACGGGTGCATTGTTTACGTACCGCAAGTTTACGCAGCGCAAGTTTGTTATTGGCACTGCTTGGTTTGACCGCCTGTGCAGCCACACCGGTATCATTACCCGGTGAGGCAAGCGCAGGCAAAGCGGCTGATGCGAGCACAAGCAAAGAAGCTGCCGCAGATACTGCAAAAGGTGATGATTCAACCGAAGTAGCCTTCGTTCCCCCGGAATCCGAAAACAAAGAACCCGCCATGCAGGCAGCTGAAACCCAGGCTGTGCGCATCGACGTCTCCTGCAAAAATGAACCCTTTAGCAAATATGAAAAAGCCTCACGCAACAGTATCGCTAAAGGCCTGAACGCCACCACCGCTGAACTTTATGGCGTCGGCTTCCGCGATCTTAAAGAACACAAACGCTGGAGCGACACCCATGGCAAATTATTCACCGCCGTGAATAAAGCCTGCGGCGCACTAAGCAAATGCGCCAAGAAACATCCAAAAGACAAAACCAAGCAGTGTGCACAGCAGGCTGAGCACTTTGCCCAATGGCAAAACCTGGCAAAAGAATTCGCGGAAAAAGCCAAACAAAGCGAGACTAGCCAACCGCCGAAAATTTGCTCCTTTACACCAAACCTGGACGATGCCGCGCAGTGCTTCCACAGCCTGGCCGACAATGTCGACAAGGCTTGTAACAGCAGCGCGTGTAAAGAAACCAGCGAATGCTGGCGGGGTATTGGCTTCCTCGATTACGCCATCAATCAAGCCGTTTCCGCTTGTGGCTTTGCCCATCAGAAGTTATCGGAATGCCGTGGCTATACAACAGCTAATAAGCGTCGCAAAGCAAAGTTTGCACGTTGCCAGGAAATGCAAAAAGGCCTCAAGGCTCACATCATCCCTGTACTGTAAGCACACCGCCACCTGCTCATTATCTGAGCAGGTGGCGACTTTAGCCAACGTGATGCATTTGTGACTTTTTGTGTCTATGGTTTTCCCAAGTCCATCGCTTGGAAAGCCAGAATGAAACGATTCCTGATCAGCCTTTTTATATTCCTACCCACCGTCGTAGTCGCAGAACCTGCGACAACATTCACCAGCCCAAGTCAGCAAACAACTTTACTCGAACTTTATACCTCGGAAGGCTGCAGCAGTTGCCCCCCTGCCGATAACTGGCTCAGCAGCTTAAAAAACCACCCGCAGCTCTGGAAAAAGATTATCCCCATCGCCTTTCACGTGGACTACTGGGATCACCTGGGCTGGAAAGATCCATTCGCGCGGGCAGAGTATTCACAACGCCAACGCGATTACGCACGCTTTAATCGTCTTAGAACCGTTTACACGCCGGGCTTTTTACAAAATGGCGAAGAATGGCGCTCGTGGTTTCGACACCGCAGCATCAACGCTGAGTTAGGCGAAACAGTTGGCCGTTTGGAAATTATCATTTCCGGAAATACTGTGGCCGCAAACTTCAAACCCGTAAAACCTACAACGGGTTCACTACTGCTGCATGTGGCATGGTTGGGTTTTGATTTACTAACCGCAGTTCACGATGGAGAAAATGCAGGAAAGAATTTGCGACATGATTTTGTCAGCCTTGGCACACAGTCTATCCAAGGCTCGGTTACCGACAACATTTATCATTGGTCATTCACCCACAAGTTTCACATCAGCAAGCCTGCGAATACGCAAGCAGCCGCCTTCTGGGTTACCCGCGACAACAACCCAACACCAATTCAGGCAACAGGAGGATGGATGTAAAGGAATATCATTCGAACAAACATAGTTTATTTCAATTTCCCGGCAATAAATGCCGTCGTCCACGCCGCCTGAAAATTATACCCCCCGGTAATCCCATCAATGTCCATAACTTCCCCGGCAAAATACAAATTCCGACAGGCTTTGCTTTGCATGGTTTTTATGTCGATGCTTTCCAAACTAATCCCACCGCAGGTCACAAACTCTTCTTTAAACGTCGTTTTTCCTTCCACAGAATAAATATCATTAGTCAACACCCCGACCAGTTTATTCAAGCCTTTTTTACCAAGTTCGTTCCATTTTTTCCTCGGTGACAAGTCACTTTTTTCCAGCAGGTAACGCCAAAGTCTATCTGGCAAAGAATACGGCCGAATGTTGGGCAATAGTTTATTGGCGTGTTGACTAGCGATACTGGACAGGTCATTCATTACGGTTTCGTGGTTTTGCACATTGACCCAGTTAACTTGAACCTTAAAACGATAATCCCGTTCACTCAGCAACCTCGCTGCAAATGCTGAGAGCTTCAAAATCGCAGGGCCGCTCATCCCCCAATGCGTCACTAATAAAGAGCCTGAGGATTTCAGCTTTGTCCCTTGAATATTCACCAAAGCATTTTCCACCACGATCCCCATCAATTGGGTGATTGATTCAGCAGGCATATTGAAAGTGAACAAGGAGGGAACGGGGTCTTCAATTTTATGCCCTAATGCTTCAAGCCATTCCAGTCCCTGCCTTTTCGGAGAACCGCCAGTAGTAACGATAACCTTATCAAAGGCCCTCGGTGTAACTTTAGCAAAACCCAACACTAATCCATTGGAGGACGGCGTAATGGATTTTATGCCGGCTCCAGTCTCAACCTTAATCGATAATTTTTTACTTTCTTTTACTAAACAATCAATAATGCTTTGAGAATTTTGAGACGCAGGAAAAACACAAGCATCTTCCTGAACCACCAAAGGCACACCTCGGGATTCAAACCACTGCATTGCCTGTTTATTATTAAAAATCCGGAAGGATTTTTTTAGTGCCCTGCCTCCTCGAGGATAGGCTGCAGACAATTCTGCAATAGACGCACAGGCGTTGGTCACATTGCACCTGCCACCACCCGATATCTTTACCTTGCCCAGCAATTTTTTCGATTTTTCAAAAACAACGACATTGGCATGCGGATAGTTTTCCTTTGCCTGGATCGCGCTAAAGAATCCTGCCGCACCACCGCCAATAATCGCTATGTCCATCTAAGGCCCTGGTGATTCTTTTGTAAATCTGTAAGAAAAGTAGATCATCTGACTTTTAAATTATTATTCGTGTCCCGGCTTTGTCGGATCAGTGTATTATCTTCACTGCCTTGAAAAGACTTTGTTAATCGATCATAAAGCAGCACATTCACCGTAGCGGCTAAATTCATGCAGCCAATGGTCGGCACATAAACAACCGCATCTGCCCTGTCGATAACATCCTGACTAATCGTGCCGTCTTCTGGACCAAAAATATAGAATGCTTTTTCCGGATGTTGATAGTCCGGCAAAGCTATCGCATTCTCGGCAAATTCAACACAGACCAGCGGTATCTTTAGTGGAGCAATATCTAACAGACATGACACTTCGGTAAGCGGAATAGCTTGCCCAACCTTTCGACGCATATCCGGTATATCCGGGTTACGCATCAAGGCACGCGGATAACGCTTACCGGTATAAAAAACACTGTCAACACGGAAATTACCTGCCGCACGCATGACGGAACTGACATTATCCGGACTCTTCGGATTGATTAAGCCGATGCAAACGTTTGATTCATTCATTGAAGACTCACTGAAAGTAAATCCTGAGACTGATTGTGACTAACTGAAAGATGGTGCCGGAGCCGGAATCTAACCGGCACGACCATTAAGTCGAGAGATTTTAAGTCCTTCGATATTTCCAAATAAAGTCAGTTGGTTAGGCATTTTCTTGTAACAAAGAGTAGAAATAGTGATCCTGTATATTCAAACACTTACAGACCGCTATTCTTGTTTTGTTACATGATTTAGCCTCATTTGTATTTAAGGCTCTTCCGCTCAATAAATCGCCGGTCATCATCATTTTAATATACCCTATCGACACACTCACTGTGTTCCATTATAACAGATTCAGCTACTCCCACCCTTGAAGGCAGTATGGGTTAAGTATCGCATGCTGCCAAAAGCGCTCGCGTTCTACCGTTGACATATCAGCTTCATCACAAACCTCTGTCCATTTTTTTTCGACGAGGGCGAACAACGTATTGATGATTTCTTTGGCGCTTTCCTCATCAAGTTGAAAGGATGCGCAAATAGATAGCACGTTGCTCAGTGTCGAATGATTCCCTTCCTCTCCTTCCAGTTGCATAGCCTGTGTTGCTTCTCGCCCAGTACGTACTTGGGGACAAAGATCATAGGAAGGTGATAATGATAAATTTTTACCATCCCAAAAGGCGGTATGATTACGTGCGTGATCGTCAGTGTTGCCAATGAGCACATTAAAAACTAAACGACAATAAAGTTCATGCAATGTTTCTCTGGGTTTTACAAAATGCTGTCGAATTAAATCGGCAAAGTCTTTATAACTTGCGTAACGCGCTTCCATTTCATTCAGGCCCAACAAACTCAAACCACTCAGCATAGCCTGACGACAAACTCCGGCCGTAGTCGGATTACGATCAAAGCGTTTCACTAGAAGTACATCTCTACCTATGATGTGTTGTAGTGAAACATCTGCTACGTGAATCCCCGCCAATTTTGCCAGGCGCATCGCCGCATACTCACCCTTCACCACGTTATAGGTATCGGTAGTCGAGCTAAACTTTGCAATGTACTGCTGATCACCGTCACTGATAAGCGCCTTCGGCCTAGCACCACCGACACTCGTACCATGCAATAAAGCATGATCAAGCTCAGGCGGAAGTGGTTGATTTCGTTCAATGAGTGAGGCCACCTCTAACAACTCATCCAATGCTGGATGAGAAAGACCTCTTGGCAGATACTCTGTGCTGCTCAATTGGAAATCCAGGGCTCCTATTCGATCACTACTTGATAACAACATGTAATCAAGTTCATCTGCGCCAAGCCCTGGATATTTATAGGCCACAACTCGCCGTCCCCATGCATCGGGGGCAGCATCACGTAAACAAGGATGAATGGTATTCATCCCCATTGGTTCAAACGTCCCCTCTTGCAAAGGTAGCTCTACTGGCGAAAAGGCGATGGCATTAGCCAACTCACGATAAGAACGACCATACGTAAACAACATACGTCCGTCGTGCATTTCTAAACGCCCCGCCACTACCGGTTCAATTTCGCCCGGTAACCATATCCAGACAAAAGCTGATTGCGCGTTAGAAATCGTCATTCAACACTCGTTTACGTTTGGTCCGAGCGGGTAAAAATGTGGTGAGGCTAGCCACCGTACTAGAGAGCTTGCTGAGGCCTTCGGTATCGTCTGCTAACAACGGTACACCCAGTACTGCCGCCGCTTCTAACACAGCCCCAATAGCCACTTTTGGATCCGCTTTTTCAATGGCCATAATCGTATGGCGGCTAACACCCACTCGCTCAGCCAGCTCTGTTTGGCGCATACCACGCTCCTGCCGTGCGGCCTTTATTAACTGACTCAACACACTAAGCGTGGCCTTGGCGGTGGCTGAAAGTACTATTTTGTGATTACGCATAATACCCACTATTGTCACTTATTACCTACTTATCAACTACATGAGTATACTGTAGGCGACATTTTATGGTCTGTATAGTCTGGGTCAACCACTAAATAACTTGACGATTTAATGTTCACAAAGTTTGAAGACAGAATAGTCTTCCTTCACTCTAAATGAAATCAACAAGTTAAGCAGTTTTTTGTAACAAAGAATGAAAATAGCGGCTCTTTATAATCAAAGACTTATAAACCTACATTCATGTTTTGTTACCAGTTTAATAATCAGGTCTTCACCCAATGGCATGGGGATGTCTTGTTTTACCACCTGGCCATTGACGGCGAGTTCGGGGATGACGTTAATCAAATAGGCGGGGATGCTAGTGGGTAGTTGGCTGATGTCGGTGATGTCACAGGCAGGCAGCAGGGACTGTAAGGCGGCCTCGTCGCCCGGTGTGGCGGGTTTGAAGGACAGCGTAACCTTTTGGTTATTCAGTTGCGCGTAGGGGTAGCTGATGGGGTCGATGAGATCACCGAGGATATCCTATACAAAGGCAAAGGCCATGTGGTGTTGCAGCTGGCCGGGCAGTGCGCCGTAGCGGCTGCCAGTGACGACGATGGTGTTGGCAGGCTGCTGGTAACACCGGGTATTTGCCGCCGATGACATCGCCCACCGTGGGGTTGGTGAGGTTGTTGGTGATGTAGTCGTTGAGGGCCGTCTGGGCTTGGGTCTGGGCGTTTGCAGGATGGTGGATCAAAGCCTGCGACCCAGCCTTCGGCCTCGTTGATGGTGCCGCTGTTGGTGAAGTCGGTGGCCAGCTGGTTGGGGTCGAGGCCGCTGATCTGGACGGCATCGAGGCCGGGGAGGTAGTCGTATTGTTTGTAGCTGGGGCCGATTTGCACCTCAGTTAAGTTAATTATCCTTAACTGGGATGTATCAATCAGTTGGACCATGTCAGCCAGTTGCAAGTGCAGGTGAGATGATAGTAAAGGATGTGAAAATTACAGAAATTACACGAAGAAGTGGGCATTACATGCCTACATCAACACAAGCAGGGCAATTCATTGAGCAACTAAATCGTAGTGGGATCGATTGAACCTCCCCCAGTTTAACGGACACTCCAAAAAGAGGACAATAGTCCGAGGAGTGACCAATGACAAAACGACAAATATTTACCAGAGAATTCAAGTTGGAGGCAGTTCGTCTGCTAAATGAGGGCCGAAAGCCCGGCACGGATTTAGCGCGAGAGCTAGGGATTAAACGCAACCAGCTTTACAAGTGGAAAGACGAAATTGAAAAGCATGGCGAAGCGGCTTTTCCAGGACACGGACGACGAGGTTCAGCAGATAGCCAAGCCGCAGAGAATGCGCGTTTGAAACGAGAATTGGCAGCGGCCAAAGAGGAGAATGAAATCCTAAAAAAAGCCGCCGCGTTCTTTGCGAGAGAAATGAAGTAAAGTTTACGTTCATTTTTGTGCATCGAACGCAGTATAAAATTACTCGGATGTGTGATGTCTTGGATTTGTCGACCAGTGGTTATTATGACTGGCTAAGCCGCCCTGAGAGCCTGCGACGACGTCGGCATCAGCAATTGGCTGAGAAGATAAAGGTGATTCACAAGCGCAGTCGTGAGATCTACGGATCGCCTCGGGTGCATGGCGAGCTAGTCGATGAAGGTGTTGTGGTGGGAAAGAATACGGTGGCAAAGCTGATGCAGCGTCACCGCATACAGTCCAAGGTGCACAAGCGGTTTGTGATCACGACAAATTCGCGGCATGGTCTAAAAGCGGCGGACAATGTGTTGAATCGGGATTTCAGCGCACATCGACCGAACCAGAAATGGGTGTCGGATGTAACGTTCATTCCGACACGAGAAGGCTGGCTGTATCTTGCGACAGTGACGGATTAGTTTTCCCGTAAGATTATTGGCTGGTCGATGGGAAACAGCAACAGCACAGCGCTCATCAGCCAGGCATTGTTAATGGCGATAGCACAACGCGATAATGTGAAAGGTGTGATACTGCATTCGGATCGTGGAATACAATACGCATCGCGCGACTACCAGCGAATCATGTGCGAGCATGGCATCATTTGCAGCATGAGTCGCAAAGGAAACTGCTGGGACAATGCCGTGATGGAAAGTTTTTATCACTCATTAAAAACGGAATGTGTCGTGTTTGAAGATTATCGAACACGATCACAAGCCCGCAGCAGTTTGTTTGATTACATTGAACTGTTTTATAACCGCCAGCGACGACATTCAACACTGGCCTATAAAAGTCCGGCCGCCTATGAAAGTATTATGGGTGTCCATTAACTGAAGTGTCCGGGAAACTGGGGGAAGACCACATGACGCTGACGAGCGTCATATATTTTATATCAATAGCAGCAGCCGTCTACATAGTGTTTACATTGGATTTTCTTGGCAGACCCCAAGAGGAAAATTCAACCAGAAAACACAGGTAAGCGATTGTTTTTAAAGTGGTGCCCGGGGCCGGAATCGAACCGGCACGACCGTTAAGTCGAGGGATTTTAAGTCCCTTGTGTCTACCAGTTTCACCACCCGGGCGGGTTGTGCTTGATGACCGAGAGGATTGTACCGTCTGTTTTAGCGAAGCGGAAGGTTTCGAGGACAATATCGTCAAAACATCCATTTTTTAGGGCCGTTAGGATTTGGACATTTTCGAGGGTCCGGGGAACTCGGGCAAGTTTAAAATGGCTTAAAAATAGAATTTCTATTTATTTCAATGAGTGCCGACTGAAGCATCTCAATGAGCCGGGCGCCCTATGCGCCCCCCGAGAATAGTTTGTATAGCAATGGAAGCCGCGACAGTACGGTTATCAGCACCGATTTTTGGATACATTTGCTCCAGGTGTTTATTTACGGTACGCGGACTCATTTCAAGCAGCTCAGCAATCTCTCGATTAGTCTTGCCATGCGCTAACCAAAGTAATACTTCAGCTTCCCGACAAGTAATTCCCAGGCTTTCTTCCAGAACCTCTGGACTAATTTCAACATCTGGTGACTGTATTTTTAGCAGGTACTCATCTTCCCCAGTCTGCTTAAAATAATATACTGCCAACACGGTATCATGCCCGGCAAACGGCAGGGCAAGGTCATGTCCCGCCTGGCCACCAGGCAACCAGCGACCAAACCGTTCACTTAATTCTGACGGATTCGTGACGCCCTGTGCTTGATTCAGCAAGATTTGTGCTTCAGGCGTTGCCCATAAAACTTGCCCACGCTTATTAATACAAAATACATGTTGACGAAGCGTATCCAACGCCCCCTGTGCCTCCATCAACATGCGCGTGCTATTCTCATGTTGTCGTATTCGGACCAATAACTCATCAGGGCGAATCGGTTTGACAATATAATCATTCCCACCCGCATCGAAGGCCTTGACGATATGTTCAACCTCACTGAGCCCCGTCATAAAAATAATGGGCACTAATGGCAATCGTTTCCGAATTTCACTGGCGCACTCAAAACCATCCATCACCGGCATGATTGCATCCATCAAAATAACATCTGGCGTTACCTGTTCAAGTACATTCATTGCCTGTTGGCCATTGAGCGCGATCAGTACTGCAATGCCTGCTTCATCCAGAGCAAGGTTAACCATGCCCAGAGAATCTGGCGAATCATCTACTACCAGCACTGTTGTTTTATCTTTAAAACCCTGCATTAAGAAACCTTGTCTTTTGAGTCAGTGAAATCACCAATCGCGCGAACAATACTATCGAGATCACATTTCTCTGCTAATTCATTTATCTTGTAAACCCACACTGATTGCTGATGTTGCGATTGAAGTAATTCAATACACTCCATGACCCCCTTCAAATAACCCATATTTGCAAAACGCCTCAATGATTCAATGATCTCCGGATCAGGCAGAAACTTTTCTTCACAACTATTTTTCTTCCCCGGGTCAGTAAATTGTTCAGCGTTAACCCACTGCAAGTCAAGACATCGTTGTAATTGTTCGAGTAATTTTGTTATGCGCACAGGCTTGTTGATATAAGCATCAAATTTTTCCTGTTTTTGTTGCGGAGTCGCATTTTCATAGGGGTCAGCAGAAAGAAGAATAATTGGTTTTTTAACCCCGCGCTGACGAAGTTCAGCCAACAATTGCCATCCATTTATCTCCGGCATATTGATATCCAGCAAGAACAAATCAACGACGTCGCTCTCCCCCTCCAAGAACTCAAACATTTGTTCAGCAGATTCAGCTTGATGAATAACAAACCCTAATGGCTGCAACAAATCCCGAATCAAATGCCGATGGCTGCTCTCATCATCCACAATCATGATGTGCCGTGACCGCCCTTCGTAGCCATGTATATCAGCGTGACTCTGGCTGGCGACTAACTTCTCAGCCACACTCGGCAAAAAGATGCTCAGACAAAACTCAGTTCCCTGCCCAGGCTGGCTTTTCAATTCAAGATTGCCGCCCATCATTTCGACCAATAAGCGGCTAATGGACAAACCCAAACCAGTACCAGTGATAAGTTTTGTCTGCTGATTATGTACCCGTTCAAAAGGTTCAAAAATTCTTGATTGATCTTCCTCAGCGATACCGATACCCGTATCTTTAACCGTCATACGGGCAACCTGATTTCGATAGGTAATTAGTAATTCCACCTTGCCGCTTTTGGTAAACTTGATGGCATTGGTCAGCAGGTTCAATAAAACCTGGCGCAGACGCTTCTCATCCACGGTGGTAAAACGGGGAAATTCTTCCCGGCAGGTTACGATAAACTCGATACCTTTATCCTTGGCCATCGGTCGAAACATATCTTCGAGTTGTTGAATTAACAGTCGCAAATCTACCGTGTCACGTTGTAAGTCCAGTTTATGTGCTTCGATTTTTGATATTTCTAGCAAACCCTCAATTACATCTGACAAATGTTCGCTACTACGTCTTATCACTGAAGATATTTTTTTACTTTTTGCATCTAGCTGAGAGTCTGCCTCCATTAACTGGGCATAACCAAAAATAGTATTCAGAGGTGTTCTCAGCTCATGGCTGACGCCAGACAGGTAACGTGACTTGGCCTGATTGGCCGCATTCGCCGTATCGCGGGCCAGTGCCAGGGCTACTGCTGTCTGCTCATGCGCCTTTGCTTCACGACTTAGCAGCTCTGTCTGAAGCTGTGTTTCACTCAATGCAAAACGTGTGCTTTTTTGAGCCAGTACATAAAGCCATACCAACACACCTGTCACCAGTAGCAACAAAAAAAACACCTGCCACAGTGCGCCGCTGATCAGTGCCAAATCGGTTTGTGTTTTGTGTTGCTGGGCATAAAACACCACGGAAAGCAGACCGGCAATAATACCCGCGGTAATGATAAACATGCCCAGAAAATGCCCCGTAACAGAATGTAATCGCTGGTGAACAAATCGCGGCAAGATTCGCCCGAATAATGCAGCGGCTTGTGCTGACAGGTGTGCTTCCGGTCGACATTGATTATCACAACGGGAATCCAGTGCACAGCACAACGAACAAATCATACCTTCGTAACTCGGACACTGGCTCATATCTTCCTGGTCAAAACTGTTTTCACATACCCGGCAATGTTGTTGCTCGGTTTCGTGAGCTGACTCCATCACTACTTCATCTGTGCGGCAAAGATAATAGCGCCCTCGCGTAAGTCCGGCGATCAATGGCACAGTGACAAATGGAAGCGACAGAGAAATAAACGCAGCGAGGGCTTCGGCAACTTCACCAAACAGCCCCAGATTGGCGACAATACCCACGCAGGAAGCAATAAACATCGAAACCACACCTACCGGGTTGATATCGTAAAGATGACTTCGCCGAAATTCGATATGCGCGGGGCTCAGGCCTAACGGTTTGTTGATGACCAAATCCGCCACCACACAACCGATCCACGCCACCACCAGGCTGGCATAGGTAATCAGAATACTTTCAAAAGCCTGATACAGACCCAACTCCATGAGCATCAATGCAATCACGACATTAAACACCAGCCACACCACTCGCCCCGGGTGACTATGCGTCAAACGGGAGAAAAAATTACCCCAGGCAATAGACCCGGCATAGGCGTTGGTAACATTAATTTTTAACTGCGAAATAACGACAAATATACCCGCCAACCATAATGCCATGTGCGGATTAGCAGTAATGTATGTAAACGCCACGGCGTACATATGCGCAGGATCATCGGCCAACGCGGGTGACAGGCCATGATTCAATGCAAGCACGGCAAGGAATGAGCCAACGAATAACTTGAATACTCCGAACACCACCCAGCCTGGCCCGGCACCTACCACCGCCAGCCACCATTGCGCTCTATTCTGCTGATTTCGTACCGGTAAAAAACGCAAAAAATCGGCCTGTTCACCGTTCTGTGCAATCAGTGGAAAAATCACTGCTGCGGCTGCGCCAAACAACAACAGTTCAAATCCCTGCGCTCCTTCAGTCGCCGCAGAACCGCCATAAGTGAGCCATTGAGTAAACGCTGTTGATTCGTGAATGCCGATAAACACCAGAGGCAGAATTTGTAAAATCAACCAGAGGGGTTGCGTCCAGGCCTGAAAACGTGAAATTCGCGTGATGCCATGAGTCACTAAGGGAATGACGACGATGGTGCTAATGATGTAGGCCAGCGACAACGGGATGCCCGTGGTCATATTCAGGGCCATGGACATAATCGCTGCTTCCAGGGCAAAAAATATGAAGGTGAACGAAGCGTACACCAGCGATGAAATGGTGGAGCCGATATAACCAAACCCCGCGCCACGGGTCAGCAAATCAATATCGATACCATCACGCGCCGCATAATACGCCAGTGGCAGCCCGGATAAAAAGATAATGCCACCCACCACCAGTATCGCCCACATGGCGTTGGTGAAACCGTAATTCAGGGTAATGGTGCCGCCGATAGCTTCCAGTGCCAGAAAGGAAACAATACCCAACGCAGTATTGGCGACCCAGGCTGCAGACCAGCGGCGCGCCCTTTTCGCGGTGTAACGCAGGGCATAGTCTTCCAATGTTTCGTTGGCGACCCATTGATTATATTTACGCCGAATACGCAGCGCATCTTTATTTATGCTCATCGAAACTCTATTGCGCCTGTTACTACGATGCCGTCACGGGCAGCTATTTGTGTGTTAAAAATTTACCGGCCCAGATGAGCAGAAGCAATACTGCCGATCCACTCACTGCATATCCTACTTAATTTTTTTGCACCATGCGTCATTTGACGTATACCCCCCTGCCACTTGACGAATTCTACTGCCACGCGTGTGACTTTAGACTCATCCCTCGGGAAAGCTACGGGGACATCACCGTTCACCTCATTGTTAAGCCCTTGTCGACATTGTTTATCTGGATCTCTAAACGGCCATTGGCCATAGCCACAGGAAAATAAAATGCAAAAGAAAAACATACTAGGGAAATCGCTACTTCTGGGCAGCATACTTGCCGCAAGCAGCGCACCGGTTCTTGCCGGGGGGAAAATCGCCATTGATGATACCCGCTGGATCAGTTTTGGTGCAGGGATTCGTACCTCCATCGCTTCAGTCAGTGATGCGGCTCCTGATGGTACCAGCAGCGCCAGCAACTTTAATCTGGAAAACATGCGTTTGTATGTCTCCGGCCAGGTCAGCAAAGATTTCAAATTCTACTTTGGTACGGATAAAATGTGGGGCGAATACGGGGTGCTGGATGCCATCATTCAGTACGAACCCAGCAAAGAGTTTAACGTGTGGATGGGTCGCATGTTAACCCCGGCTGATCGTATCGAAATGAATGGTCCCTTCTACGGTCTGACCTGGGGACAATACACCGTACCGCTGTATCCCTCCGATAATGACATCGCCAATGGCGCAAACGGCAAGGCAGGCACTTACGGTCGTGATGAAGGTGTCACCGCCTGGGGTACTCTGAATAAATTTCAGTATGCCGTGGGTATCTTTGATGGTTACAGTAGCCCGGAAAACCAGAGCGACGCACCTCTGTTCGCGGCTCGTTTCGCCTATAACTTCCTCAACCAGGAAGCTAATCCTGCTTATTACACCAGCAGCACCTACTTTGGTAAGGGCGGCGACATCATGACCCTGGGAGTATCATTCCAGTCACAGGATGACGGTTACGGCACGGCTGCACAATCTGGCTCTTTTTCTGGTTATGCCGTTGATGGATTGTTTGAAAAACCACTCGGCGGTGGCACAGCAGTCACTGTCGAAGCAGAATACAAGTCCTTTGACGTCAGCACCAAAGCGGCAGCACCGGTGTTTGGCATGTTTGACGGCGAATCTTATTTTGCCAGCGCAGCTTACCTGATGGGTAAAACCGGCGGCCCAGGCGTGTATCAGCCATACCTGCGTTACACCGACAACAGCCCTTCGGTGGGCGCCAGCAGTTCACTGACCGAAGTCGGTGTTAACTACATCATCTCCGGTCAAAACCTCAAATTAAACCTGAACTTCACCAGCGGTGATGCCAACGCCAGCGGCAGCAAAGGTACAGATACCGATGCCATCACCTTCGGCATGCAAGTCCAGATTTAGGCCTAATACAGAACAGGAGAGTAAAATCATGATAAAAACCAAGTTAAAAAAACTGGCGATTGCTGCGGCAATCACCTCGGCATCGCTAACAAGCGCAGGTCTAAGTTGGGCGGGTGACACTATTAAGGTCGGCGTACTGCATTCATTGTCCGGCACCATGGCCATTTCAGAAACCACCCTGAAAGACACCATGCTCATGCTAATTGACGAGCAAAACAAAAAAGGCGGCGTACTGGGTAAAAAGCTCGAAGCCGTCGTGGTTGACCCCGCATCCAACTGGCCGCTGTTTGCAGAAAAAGCGCGTGAGCTGATTTCCAAAAACAAGACCGACGTGGTTTTTGGTTGCTGGACATCAGTTTCCCGCAAATCCGTGTTACCCGTGTTCGAAGAACTCAACAGCATTCTGTTCTACCCCGTGCAGTATGAAGGTGAAGAATCATCGAAGAATGTGTTTTACACCGGTGCGGCGCCGAACCAGCAGGCCGTACCCGCTGTTGATTATTTGATGAATGATATTGGTGTTAAACGTTGGGTGCTGGCCGGTACCGATTATGTGTACCCACGCACTACCAATAAAATTCTCAAGGCCTATTTGATTGCCAGAGGCGTGAAAGAAAAAGACATCATGATCAACTACACCCCGTTTGGTCATTCCGACTGGCAGTCCATCGTTTCCGATATCAAAAAATTCGGCAGCGCGGGCAAGAAAACGGCAGTGGTTTCTACCATCAATGGCGATGCCAATATTCCTTTCTACAAGGAACTGGGTAACCAGGGTATTTCTGCTGAAGACATTCCTGTTATCGCTTTCTCAGTGGGTGAAGAAGAGCTTTCCGGTCTTGACACCAAACCTCTGGTGGGTCATCTGGCGGCCTGGAATTACTTCATGAGCGTAGAGTCTGATGAAAATGAAGCCTTTATCAAGAATTGGAAGAAATTCATCAAAAATAAAAAGCGCGTCACCAACGATCCCATGGAAGCCCATTACATCGGTTTCAACATGTGGGTGAAGGCTGTCGAAAAGGCTGGCACCACCGATCCCAGTGCCGTACAGAAAGCCTTGATCGGCGTCAGTGTACCGAACCTGTCTGGTGGTTATTCATCAATGATGCCAAACCATCACATCACCAAACCAGTATTGATTGGTGAAATCCAGAAAGATGGTCAGTTCGACATCGTCTGGGAAACATCTGGTCTGGTTGCCGGTGATGCATGGTCTGATTACCTGCCGGGTTCAAAGGATCTGATTTCTGACTGGCGTGCCCCGTTGTCCTGCGGCAACTACAACGTCAAAACGAAAAAATGCAGTGGTCAGAATTTCTAAAGGTCACCGTGTAACGGGTGTGAATATCGAGAGAGCGTAAGTTTATTGACAGCTCTTGCGAGTGGGGGTGCATAGGACACTGACGGATAGTGTATTTATTCGACAGTGTTTTATGTTCCCCTTTTATTCATCAACAAACTTTCTGATTTAATTTAAAGAGACCACACATGTCTGTATCTTTAATCACGGTATCGGTGAAAAAATATTTTTCACTGCTGCTGTTTTTCTTCATTCTGCTGGGCACCGTACAACAAACGCTCGCTGACGAAGATGCGAGCACGATTTCATTAGACGATGCGTGGAAAACACTCACCAGCAAAAATTATAATAATAAAGCCAGGGCCATTGAGGTCATAGCACAACAAAACCCGTCCGAAGCCCGACCTGCCATGCAGGCCATGCTGGAGGGGCAACTGTATTATGCCCGGCGTGGAAAAACGCTTTATCTTCTGAAAAAAAATGAAGACAACTACGAATTCACTCCCTTGTTTGCGAACGGGTCGACGACAGAACCTGTCGTGCAGGAAGGCAAACGGGGATTTAAAAAAGTCAAAGTAAATAACCGCCTGAGAAGGATGCTTCGGCAATTTCTTGCGGTTCTAAAACTCAAATACAAAGATGCCGGTGTTCGACTGGCCGCCGTGCAGGAGCTGTTAAAAAACCCGGAAACAGAGTCAGCCAACCTGGTGAAAAGCGCCATTAAACAGGAGTCGGACAGCAAGGTCATTGTTGCGATGCAAACCCTGCTGGCCGTCATTCAACTCGAAAATGGTGATGAGGCTGGGCAAATGGCCGCCATCGAAACGCTGTCCAACAGCCTCAACTCTTCCGCCATGAATGCCTTGAACGAATACCAGACAACCAACAAGGCATTAGAAAACAAGGCACAGACAGCTATTAAAAAAATCACCGAAAAACGTGAACTGTACGCCAAGGCTGAAACCATCTTCTTTGGTCTGAGCCTGGGTTCGGTGCTGGCCCTGTCCGCCATCGGCCTTGCCATCACCTTCGGTGTGATGGGTGTCATCAATATGGCTCATGGTGAATTAATGATGATCGGCGCCTATACCACCTACGTGGTGCAAATATTAATGCCCAATAATATTGGTGCTTCCATACTGGTCTCTATTCCCGCCGCATTTATTGTCGCGGGACTGGTGGGTATCGCCATTGAACGCAGTGTAATCCGTCATCTTTACGGGCGACCACTGGAAACCCTGCTCGCCACCTTTGGTGTCAGTCTGATTTTGCAACAAACCGTGCGCTCCATATTTTCGCCGCTGAATCGTAGTGTGGAAACGCCCGAATGGATGTCAGGTGCCTGGCAGATTAATGAAGTACTGGCACTCACCTGGAACCGTTTTTACATCATCCTTTTTTGTCTGGCCGTGTTTATCGCATTGATTGCCGTAATGAAAAAAACCTCACTGGGTTTACAGGTCCGTGCCGTCTCGCAAAATCGCACCATGGCCCGCGCCATGGGGGTACGTTCAAAATGGGTTGATGCGCTAACCTTCGGCCTGGGCTCCGGCATTGCCGGTCTGGCCGGTGTCGCATTGAGTCTGCTCACCAACGTCGGCCCTAATCTGGGACAGGCCTATATCATTGATTCGTTCATGGTGGTGGTGTTCGGCGGCGTCGGCAATCTATGGGGCACATTGGTAGCAGGTATGAGCCTGGGGGTTATCAACAAAGTCATGGAACCCTGGGCCGGTGCAGTGCTGGCCAAGATACTGGTGCTGGTATTTATTATCCTGTTTATACAAAAACGCCCCAAGGGTCTGTTCCCGCAGCGTGGCAGAGCAGCGGAGGACTGAACCATGTTACTCATGAATATTTTTAAGGACGACAAGCCCGGCATGTACCTGCTGCTGACACTTCTGGTCGTGAGCGTCATTGTGCCGGTATTAAATCTGCTCGTACCCGAGAGTAGTGCGCTGCATATTTCCACTTACACCGTTACCCTGCTCGGCAAATATCTCACCTATGCCCTGCTCGCCCTGGCCGCCGATCTGGTTTGGGGTTACCTGGGCATTCTCAGCCTTGGTCATGGCGCCTTCTTTGCGTTAGGCGGTTATGCCATGGGCATGTACCTGATGCGGCAAATCGGTGAACGCGGTGTTTATGGTGATCCCGTGCTACCGGACTTTATGGTGTTTCTTAACTGGCAGGAATTGCCGTGGTTCTGGCACGGCTTTGATCAATTCTGGTTTGCCGCATTAATGGTTATTCTAATCCCCGGAATACTGGCATACGTGTTTGGTTTCCTCGCGTTTCGTTCACGTGTTACCGGGGTCTATCTGTCCATCATTACCCAGGCCATGACCTATGCATTGATGCTAGCCTTTTTCCGCAACGAAATGGGCTTCGGCGGCAACAATGGCCTGACCGACTTCAAAGATATCTTAGGTTTTAATCTGCGTGAGGACAGCACCCGCATTGCCCTGTTTCTGGCTTCGGCGGCTGCGCTGGCGATTGGATACGTGTCGAGTCGCATTATTGTCAGTTCACGTTTGGGGCTGGCCAGCATCGCTATTCGTGATGCCGAAAGCCGTAGCCGGTTTATTGGTTACCGCGTGGAAAACATCAAGCTGTGGATTTTTGTTTTCTCCGCCGTCCTTGCGGGTGTTGCCGGTGCGTTGTACGTGCCACAGGTCGGCATCATTAATCCCGGTGAATTTTCGCCACTCAATTCCATTGAGTTGGTGATCTGGGTTGCCATCGGTGGGCGCGGCACACTCTATGGCGCAATCATCGGTGCATTGCTGGTGAATTATTCCAAAACTTATTTCACTGCCGCCTTACCCGAAGTATGGTTGTACGCATTAGGTACACTATTTATCCTGGTTACACTTTATTTGCCCAAGGGCATTGTTGGGTTGCGAAATATGTGGATGACACGTGAGGCAAAAGCATGAAAGCCGTACAAGCCATTCGCGAATTCTCACAACGAGACCGGGTCTTCGATTTTCTGGTGCAGGCCGAACCCCCGGCACTGGATGTCAGCCACAACATCATCCTATACCTCGAAGGACTGAATAAAAGTTTTGACGGTTTCAAGGCCATTAACGATCTGAACCTGTACATTGAAACCGGTGAGCTGCGTTGCATCATCGGCCCCAATGGCGCAGGCAAATCCACCATGATGGATATTATTACCGGTAAAACCACACCGGACAGTGGCCAGGCCTGGTTTGGCCAACGTCTGAATCTGCTGAAAATGGATGAACCGGAAATTGCCGAAGCAGGCATTGGCCGTAAATTTCAGAAGCCCACGGTATTTGAAAATCTCAGCGTATTTCAGAATCTTGAGCTGGCCATGTCGCAGGACAAACGTGTCTGGCCATTATTGATGACACGACTGAGTGGCGAGCAGCGTGATTTTATTGATGAAGTATTAACAACTATTGGCCTCACCCAGTTGGTATCAGACCCTGCGGGAAAACTCTCACACGGCCAGAAACAGTGGCTGGAAATCGGCATGTTACTGATGCAAAAACCTGCCCTGTTGCTGGTGGATGAACCGGTCGCCGGAATGACCCACCAGGAAATGGATCGTACCGCGGAATTGCTCACGTCTCTGGTGGGTAAACACTCGGTCATCGTTGTGGAACACGATATGGATTTTGTGCGCTCCATTGCACGCAAAGTCACCGTGTTGCATCAGGGCAGCGTATTGGCCGAAGGCAGCATGGCCGAGGTGCAATCTGACCCACGGGTTGTAGAAGTATATTTAGGTGAATAAATAATATGTTAAAAATCCGCGGACTCAATCAGTTTTACGGACAAAGCCATACCCTGTGGGATATCGAGCTGGACGTTACCGAAGGAAAGTGCACCTGCCTGATGGGCCGTAATGGCGTCGGCAAAACCACCCTGCTTAATTGCATCATGGGTGCACTGCCACTGGCATCCGGCAAAATACAATATCGCGACAAGCCGCTGCACACCCTGGCCATGGAGCAACGTGCGAAACTGGGCATTGGTTATGTGCCACAGGGACGGCAGATTTTCCCCATGCTAACCGTGGAAGAGAACCTGCAAATAGGTCTGCCCGCCCGCCCCGATCGCGTGCGCAAAATACCGGAATTCATTTATGAACTGTTTCCGGTATTAAAAGAAATGCGTCAACGTCGTGGCGGTGATTTGTCCGGCGGACAACAACAGCAACTGGCCGTGGGCCGTGCACTGGTGATCGATCCCAAGCTGTTGATTCTGGATGAACCGACGGAAGGCATTCAACCCAATATCGTTGCAGAAATCGGTGACATTATCGGCAAACTCAATCGCGAAATGGGCATGACGGTTTTACTGGTGGAACAAAAGTTACCGTTTGTGAAAAAGGTCGCCGATAAATTCTGTATCCTCGACCGGGGCCGCCCGGTGGCCAATGGTCAGGTAGATGAACTCTCCGAAGAACTGATCAAGGAATATTTAACGGTATGAGTGCAGTAGCTGAAAAACTGCACGACAAGCTCTCCAGCAGCGATGGCTGGAAAGCGCGACTGGAGTTGGGTTTTGAACACAGCAATTCTCGTACCCTGCTTAAACACAGCCAGCACCTTGGTCCCCTGCGCGTTCAACGTCCCTTTTATCCCGAAGGCGATCTCGCACACATTTATATTCTGCACCCACCCGGCGGCGTCGTGGGGGGTGACCAGTTGACGATCACACTGAATGTCTCCGACAAGGCACAGGTGCTGTGTACCACCCCCGGCTCGGGTAAATTCTATTTAAGTGCAGGCCAGTGGGCGCGGCTGGAACAAACGCTGCACGTAAAGAATAACGCCAGCCTAGAATGGTTTCCGCAGGAAAATATTTTGTTTGCTGGCGCGAAGCTACGCGCCCGCACCCGTGTCGAACTGGATGAAGGCGCAACTTTTATCGGTTGGGACATCACCTGCCTGGGTCGCCCTAGCAGCAATGAACGCTTTGAACACGGTGCGCTTGATTCCCGCCTGGAGTTCAGCCATAACCAAAAGTTGCTACTGGTGGAAAATCAGCAGGTACTTGATAAAAAAACACTGGATGCCGCTGCGGGTTTGCGCGGTCAGGCGGTACAGGCCACCCTGCTAGCTTTTCCCTGCACGGAAAAGCATCTCGAATCAGCAAGAAATCAACTGACCGAGTCTACATTGACCGGCGCCACGCTGATCGATGATTTGCTGGTAATACGTGCCCTGAACAACAACAGTGAAAGCCTGAAAAAGCAACTCACAAAAATCTGGCAAACACTGCGGCCAATAATGCTTGACCGACCTGCGGTGCTACCACGAATATGGGCGACTTGATAACTGTAATTGTAGGGTGGGCAATACCCACCCATTATATTTAATCGAAACATCATGGTGGGCAGTGCCCACCCTACAGGCAAGCATATGGATTTAACCCCGCGCGAAAAAGATAAACTGTTACTGTTCACCGCCGCACTACTGGCCGAGCGCCGGCTGGCACGTGGCGTCAAGCTCAATCATCCTGAGGCCATGGCCTACATCAGCGCGGCCATCATGGAAGGTGCTCGTGATGGAAAAACCGTGGCCGAACTGATGAGCGAAAGCCGTCACCTGTTAAGCGCAGACCAGGTGATGGACGGCATCGCAGAAATGATTGATGAGGTGCAGGTGGAGGCAACATTTCCCGATGGCACCAAACTGGTCACGGTACATCAGCCGATCACCTAACAAACTTTGGAGCACACTATGATTCCGGGTGAAATGAAAGTCAGCAAGGGTGATATCGAAATCAACCCGGGGCGTGACACAATATCTGTTAACGTTGCCAACAGCGGCGATCGCCCCATTCAAATCGGTTCACATTATCATTTTTATGAATCCAACATGGCGCTGGAATTTGAACGTGAACCAACCCGTGGCTATCGGCTCAACATTCCTGCGGGTACTGCGGTGCGTTTTGAACCCGGGCAAAGTCGCACGGTGGAACTGGTGGCCTATGCGGGCACAGGAGATGTCTACGGCTTTCAGGGCAAGATTATGGGTTCACTTAACAACACGTTGGGAGAACGAAAATAATGGCAAGCATGAGTCGACAGGCCTATGCCGAAATGTTTGGCCCCACTACGGGTGACAAGTTACGGTTAGCCGATACCGAACTATGGA
Organism: uncultured Ectothiorhodospiraceae bacterium; assembly: GCA_964645165.1. GTDB lineage: Bacteria > Pseudomonadota > Gammaproteobacteria > SZUA-152 > SZUA-152 > SZUA-152. Next base: position 7,249 of record CAZXZI010000007.1, on the reverse strand, counting down.
TTGAAGTGGAAAAGGACTTCACCACCTATGGCGATGAAGTCAAGTTCGGTGGCGGCAAGGTGATTCGTGACGGCATGGGTCAGTCACAAGCTGTTGCGGCCAATGTTGCCGATGTGGTGATTACCAACGCATTGATTATCGATCACTGGGGTATCATCAAGGCTGACATTGGCATCAAAGACGGACGCATCGCTGCCATTGGCAAGGCAGGCAATCCCGATGTGCAAAGTAATGTCGATATTATTATCGGTCCCGGCACCGATGTGATTGGCGGCGAAGGAAAAATTGTTACCGCCGGTGGCATCGACGCACACATTCATTTTATTTGCCCACAGCAAATCGAAGAAGCGCTGGCTTCGGGCATCACCACTATGCTCGGTGGTGGTACCGGCCCCTCCACCGGCACCAATGCCACCACTTGCACGCCTGGCCCGTGGAATATCCAGCGCATGCTCGAGGCCGCCGAGGCCTTCCCCATGAATCTGGGTTTTATGGGTAAGGGCAATGCCAGTCTACCCGATGCCTTGCGTGAACAGCTTGATGCTGGTGCCATGGGACTTAAGTTGCACGAAGACTGGGGCACCACACCGGCGGCGATTCGCACCTGCTTAAGTGTCGCAGAAGAACACGATGTGCAGGTGGCGATCCACACCGACACGCTTAACGAGTCCGGTTTTGTGGAAGATACCATTGCCGCCTTTGAAGGCCGCACCATTCACACCTATCACACCGAAGGTGCTGGTGGTGGTCATGCGCCGGATATCATTCGCGCGTGCGGACTCGACAATGTGCTGCCCTCCTCCACCAATCCCACACGCCCCTACACCGTCAACACCATCGACGAACATCTGGACATGTTAATGGTGTGCCATCATCTTGATGCCAATATCGCAGAAGACGTAGCCTTCGCCGAATCACGTATTCGTCGCGAGACCATCGCTGCCGAGGATATTCTGCATGACCTCGGCGCGTTCTCGATGATCTCTTCCGACTCACAGGCCATGGGCCGGGTGGGTGAAGTCATCACGCGCACCTGGCAGACCGCACATAAAATGAAAGTGCAACGCGGCACAATGAAGGGCGACAGCGCGGATAACGACAACAACCGGGTAAAACGTTACGTCGCAAAATACACCATCAACCCGGCCATTTCCCACGGCATCGCCCACGAAGTGGGTTCGGTGGAAGTGGGCAAACTGGCCGATCTGGTTTTGTGGTCTCCTGCCTTTTTTGGGGTTAAACCCGCGCTGATTATTAAAGGCGGAATGATTGCCAACGCAATGATGGGCGATGCCAACGCCTCGATTCCTACACCTCAGCCGGTGCACACACGTCCCATGTTTGGCAGTTTTGGCAAAGCACTGCATTCGACCAGCATGAATTTTATTTCTGCAGCAGCAATGTCAACCGGTGTTGTTGAACAGCTGGGATTACAGAAGCTGGTGGGCGTGGTGAAAAACTGTCGCAACATCAAAAAACAGGATTTGATTCACAACAGCTATACACCGCACATTGAAGTGGATTCGCAGACCTACGAGGTACGCGCTGATGGTGAACTATTGACCTGTGAACCCGCTGCCGTATTACCCATGGCGCAGCGTTACTTTTTATTTTGAATAAATCTGTTTGATTCACTTGTTTAAAAAAATCTGTTTAAAAAATGTATTTAATTTTAAGTTGAACATTCATTGGAAAAAAGAAATTAAGGCATGATCGAACTCACTCATCTCGTTGATTCTGCGACCAGCAGCAACCGCACTAGCAATGGCCAACTCACATTACCCATTGAACAACGTGTGCGCAGTCGTCTGCGTGCCAAACTCGATGATGGTCGGGATGTAGGTCTGTTTCTACCGCGGGGAATTTTTCTGCGTGGTGGCGATCTGCTGAGTAACGAAGAAGGTCTGCTTGTGGAAGTCATTGCTGCAGACGAAACCGTCTCCACAATTCAATGTAACAACCCAACCCTGCTGGCCCGTGCGGCTTATCACCTGGGTAATCGACACATCCCCCTGCAGGTGGAAAAGGATTGGCTGCGTTACCAGCACGACCATGTGCTGGACGACATGCTGCGGCAGATGGGTCTCGAACTCATTATTGAACAGGCCCCCTTTGAGCCGGAAGCCGGCGCCTATCAACAGGCTGCGGATGGCCATAACCATTCACATGGCCACTCACATTCTCATTCACATAACCACGAATAAGGAGCAACCAATGAAACCTTGGCAATATAAATTACTACTCGCTGTTAGTGCAATCCTGATTTCACCATTAGCACAGGCGCATAGCAACAGTCTGTCAACAGGGCTATTGGCTGGACTGAGTCATCCTTTACTGGGCCTCGACCACCTTGTTGCCCTGATTATGGCTGGCCTGCTGATGGGAAAACTAGCATCCGCACGATACCTGGCCCTTGGTGGCTTTCTGCTTGCACTGGGCGTGGGAGCAACGGCGGGAATCCTGCTGGGGGCTCAGCCGTGGGTTGAAGGTGCAATACTGTTATCAATACCAGTATTTCTTGCCTTGCAGTGGGCCAGAGAAAAAGCCCAACTGAAAATAGCCACCACAGTGATGGGTATGTTTATGGTAGCCCACGGCTGGGCTCACGGCGTTGAAATGACGGGTATGAATACCAGTTTCATTGTTGGCTTTTTGCTGAGTTCGGCCATGATCATCGGCTTATCCAGCCTGCTTGGTTCAACACTGTCTTCACACATGAAGGCAAACAAAAAGGCCGCAACAACAAGCCATGCCTGACACCGGTTTACCTGATCCCAGATTGTCGCAGCCGGGCTTGCCCGCCCTGCGCCTGTTACAACTGATCAGCCCCAACCTGCCCACCGGCGCCTTCACCTATTCACAGGGGCTGGAGTGGGCCGTTGAGTGTGGCTGGATAAAAAACAAAATGGATACCCGGAACTGGTTACAGTCCGTGCTGGATGACAGCCTGCAAACTCTCGAACTGCCCATTCTTGCGCGACTGTTTAATGCGGTGAAAAATAACCATCACGAGACATTCCAGCACTGGACACTGTGGCTTTATGCCAATCGTGAAACGTCAGAACTACGAAGTGAAGAACAGCAAAGGGCGCGCGCGCTGTTAACCGTGCTGAAACAATTGCCGGATAGTGAAGGCTGGCCGGAACTTGAAAACTGGCGAGACTCTCTCGTGCGCTGTCAGCTGGCAGGCTACGCACTGGCCGCCCATCACTGGCGAATTTCCTTGCAGGATTTACTCATGGGTTACACCTGGAGCTGGATGGAAAACGCGATCGCCGTCGCCATCAAACTGGTGCCATTGGGACAAACCGAAGGTCAGGCGCTCCTGTATCAACTGAGCACAAACATTCAGGGCGCCGTTGAACAGGCTACTACGATTAACGATGACGCCATAGGCGACAGCACACCGGCTCTGGCCATTGCCAGCAGTCTGCATGAAACCCAATACAGTCGTTTGTTTAGATCCTGAGATAAAAAACCAAGAAGGTAAAAACATGAATTCAAAAGCCCCCTTACGTGTTGGTGTCGGTGGTCCGGTAGGCTCTGGAAAAACCGCGCTACTTGAGCAACTGTGCAAGGCCATGCGTGATGATTACAGTATCGCCGTGGTTACCAATGATATTTATACCCGTGAAGATCAGCGCATTCTCACCGAAGCACAGGCGCTGGAAGCAGAGCGTATCATCGGCGTGGAAACGGGTGGCTGCCCTCATACTGCGATTCGTGAAGATGCCTCCATGAATCTGGCTGCCGTTGAAGACCTGTCACAACAGTTTTCGAACCTCGACATTATTTTCATCGAAAGCGGCGGCGACAACCTCAGTGCCACCTTCAGCCCGGAGTTAGCGGACCTGACCATTTATGTCATCGACGTCGCCTCCGGTGAAAAAATTCCACGCAAGGGTGGCCCCGGCATCACCAAATCCGACCTGCTGGTGATAAATAAAATTGACCTTGCAGAAATGGTGGGGGCATCACTTGAAGTGATGGACGCAGACAGCAAGCGCATGCGCGTTGAGCGACCCTTTGTGTTCACCCAACTAAAAAGCGGTGAAGGCCTGGATGTGGTTATTGAGTTTTTAAAGCGAGAGGGTATGTTAGAAACAGGTCACTAACCAGGCCTGGCAAAAATTGCGGCCTGACATGTTTGACGTGGCGGGACTCAAACCATTTCAACCGCGAGATATAAGAGCAAAATACGCATCCGATCTAAAAAAACTAGGTCGTGATGTACAGGAGAGTCTGGGACATTCGGACGCTAAAACAACGGAAGATCATTACCTGCGTGATGACATCATTCTCGAACCATCACGGTAGTGAAATACCATTTATATACCCAAACTGGGTATATTATGAGTATATAGTAACCAGGAAAGGTTAGGTAAGTTATTGAAAAATATGGAGGCGGAACCCGGAGTCGAACCGAGGTACACGGATTTGCAATCTTCTGCTAACTCCAAGGAAGTCAGTATCTTACGGATTTTTCGTAACAAAACAAGGGTTTTTGAGCCTTTTAAATCAAAGAGTTACAAGGCAGTTAAATCCTTTTGTTACAAGTTTTTCTGCAATTCCACCGTACCCCACCAAGCGTAGCAAGCTCATGACGCCACGGCCGCTACTTAGAATGGGTAAAGGGCATCTGAACTTCCCTTGTTTTCTCGGGCACAATGATTAAGCAGCCAGGTTCGAGAAAAAGGGGGGCATTACGCCCCCCTTGATCGAGAACAAAAAGCGCAAACAAGAATCCTGTGGATTATTGAAACTGCGTTACATAGGTGGAGGGTTGATAAACCAGTTCCGTCCGGTCAAAGCCCAGGAAATCGGCATGACCATCGCCATTGAAGTCTCCCACCATGCGCGGAAAGTGTTCACGGCAGTTGGTATAAACGGCACAGCTGTAGCTCTGCCACCAGTCCGTGCCTGTGGCCGCACCGATACTGCTGTTATTGAGATTAAAGTCAGGCGCCCCCTGCCATTGATTGCCAAAACCCGGGGTATTGTCGATGCCGAGTTTATTCAGCGCGACATAGGCACCGGTTTTCGCATAGCCAACGATATCCTTGTAACCATCACCATCCACATCCGTGAGATAACGCGGTGATATGCCAAACCAGCGCTGACCGGATACGGTTTTCTCCATCGCCCAGCCCTGATTAGCGACAAATCGTGTGGCCCAGGTTGCAAAAGGTTCGAAAGCCACGTTGCCCGGTGTGCTGACGTTGATGGCCACAGGTACGTTTGAGTTGGCAAAGCCGATGGCGTCGGGCAAACCGTCGTTATTCAGATCAACCATCTCTCGGGGATGCAACTCGGTGCGCCAGCCATTGGCATAGGCGAATGCCCCGGGAAATAAGGCAGTCCAACTGCCAGTGGTTGCTCCATCCCAGCGACTGAATGTGCCATCGCAATCTGACTTCAGGGAATATGTAGAGGTTTGCGCATACAAGACCAGGTCGGTACAACCATCACCATCAATATCACTGGCAACGATGGGATATTTCTTCCGGTTGGGGTACACGCTAGACCAGTCATTGGTATTAACAATTGCCGTCGAATGGCCAAGGCTGGCGCCATTGGAGGTGTAAACAATTATTTTACGCGGACTATTGCGCTTGGAATGCACGAAGTCCGGGTAGCCATCTTTATCAACATCAACCATGAATGCCGTGTCGTAGGTGGAGTTCCAGTCGATGTCGGTAATCCAGTCCTCCGGCGCTTCAAATCCGCTACCGTTATTCAGACCATAACGGACGGTATTGGCGCTGGCATCGACGCCAACGATATCCAGATCCCCGTCTTTATCAATATCAACAAAGAAACGTGGATTGGTCTCCACATTGGCGTAGATACTTTTTACCCAATTACCCGTTGACCATGTGGTGTAAGGCTGCAAGCCGGATGGAGAGCCGAGGGCGACAGCGGTACTGTTGTTTCCAATGAGCACCACATCATCAAAGCCATCCTGATCCAGGTCCACGACCTCGCGGACATGCAACGCCAGGCGCCACCCATTAACCCAGCCACCGCCACTGCCCAAAGGCCGGGAAGATTCTGTCAATACCACCTCAGCCGTCTCCATCAGGGTATTGGGCGTCGATGCGTTACCGTCTACAAGTGTCAAGGTGATCGTATAATTACCCGGAGTGTCATAAACATGAGCGGCTGGGTTGAGGGTTTTGTTGGTACCGCCGTTCCAGGTCTCCAGCGCACTGCCGTCGCCCCAGTCGAGGGTGACATTGGCCAGGGTTGCCTTGGCTGAGACGCTGCCGCTGACGCGGACGGTCATCAGACCGATACGCTCAACGATGAGATTGTTGGACAAAGTGGCGCCGGCGGTATCGGTGTCCAGATTGTCATTGATGCCATCCCCGTCGGTGTCCGCATTATACGGATCCAGCCCCCGGTCTTTTTCCTGTTTATCTGTCAACGTGTCGCCATCATAATCACGGGAAACCGGCGACGAGAACACCTTCGCCGGATAACGGTTGGCATCAATCTGGTTAATCGCTGTGACTGTCCAGCCGTCACGCACCTCTTCATAATCGCTGAGGCCGTCGTTATCCGTATCACCATCCATGTCATTGGGGTCGGTACCATTGACGATTTCCTCACGATAACCCAGGCCATCCCCGTCAGCGTCTTCCAGGTAGACCAGTAAAATCTCGTCAGCGGCATTCACGCGGATATCGGCAACGTTATACGCCGCCTCGTCCGGATCGTATACCGTTTCCACATCACCCTGGCCCAGGTCCGAGCGCTTGGTGATAATCCAGCGCGCCGTTGAATTAGGCGTGGACGCAGGCAAGGCGCGCATCGTAGCAAGGCCGGATGATTCGGTGTAGGGGATTTGCAATATGGCGTTGAGGATTTCATTCAGCGATTTGCCGGGATTACTGTTATCCGCATTGACCGCCACCCTGTAAAGCTCCGACTCCGCATAAGGACCGTAATCAACCAGTATCTTGGCCGTCCTGGCATCGACACCCTGTTGCGTAAACGCAAAAGGTGTTCCACTGATATCCGTCATCTCGAGCAATGCCGGTTTAACACTCATTGACCGGGCCGCCGTCAACATCGTCCGGGTATCCTGCAGGGTCAACTCGGTATTCTCATAAATCAGGTTTTCGACAACATCACCGCTCGCCAGGCTCTGTTGGGTAAAGCCCGGATAACTCAAGGTCGCCAGGGGCTGAAAGGGATTCTGACCATCCGCCGCCTTGGTGGCCGACAGGGTGAGACTATTCATGGT
>CAZXZI010000006.1:8638-47862 GCA_964645165.1 uncultured Ectothiorhodospiraceae bacterium | reverse complement strand
GCTTTTTATGAACTCCATCCGTTATCTTTGTAGATATATCCTTAAGCTTTAAGTTCTCCCACCCCTCACCCTTCTGGGTGAAGACATTATTGAGATAGCTCTCAAACAACTCACGGGCATTGGCGAGGTTTTTCTCGGCATTGGTAACCGCCTGGCTGATGCCCGCAAATACCTCATCCAGAATGGCGACAATGCGCTTTTGTTCGGGGATAGGAGGGAGAACAATATTGATACTATTGAATTTTGATTTGTTAACTATTGGAACCGTAGTTCCTGATGCAAGCACGTGAAGCTGATCGATGAAATCTGGTGATAACACTTGATAGAACATAAATTCTGGAATTGCATTTTCGCTGGGAACGATTGCATTGATTTGTTGATTGAACGCTACCGGTACGATATTTAGGCCAACCTTCCCGAGATTTCCAATGCAGGAAACTAGAACTGAGTTTGGAGGAAGTACTCGAGCTACTGAAGCACCCTGATTACTTAAGTTGTCAGATGTTTCTGTAATAAAGTCATCCAGCAATTCTGGCGGCTTTACAAATGGGATATCAGCACCATAATACTGTTTTTCTCTTTTTGGTGGAGTGCTACCAGTAACGGTTTCAAAAAAATGGCCGAGTTGACCATGTTGCCAACTATTCGGCAGCTTATTCACAACATCCCCCTAATCCCATCCAGCACCTTCGCACTCTCCGCATCCAGTGCCGCGATCTCGGCAAGGATTTCCTGCGGCTCCCGCAGCGGGGCTTCTTCTTCCTTGTTGGGGTTTTTCACGGAGAGGTCAAGGCTGTCGGGGTCAAGCTCATTGACGTTGACTGTCCACGACTTGTCGCTTTGGGCAAAGCTGGCTTGCAGCTCGACAAACTCTTTCAGGTCGTCGTCGTTGAGCGGGTTTGTCTTACCCATGTTTCTGCCGGGGTCTAGCTGGTAGTACCAGACCTTTTGGGTCGGTGCGCCTTTTTCAAAAAACAGCACTACGGTTTTTACACCCGCACCGAGGAAGGTGCCACCGGGGCAGTCGAGCACGCTGTGCAGGTTGCAGCTTTCCAGCAGCTCCTGCCGCAGGGCCCTGGCGGCGTTGTCGGAATTGGACAGAAAGGTGTTTTTGATCACCACGGCGGCGCGGCCACCGGCCTTCAGGTATTTGATGAAGTGTTGCAGAAACAGAAAGGCGGTTTCGCCGGTTTTGATGGGGAAGTTCTGCTGGATCTCCTTGCGCTCTTTGCCACCGAAGGGTGGATTGGCGAGGATGATGTCGTAACGATCCTTCTCCTGCACATCGGCCAGGTTCTCCGCCAGGGTGTTGGAGTGGATGATGTTGGGGGTATCGATGCCGTGCAGGATCAGGTTCATGATCGCAATCACATAGGCGAGGCTCTTCTTTTCCTTGCCGTAGAAGGTGGACGTTTGCAGGGTGTGGAGTTGGTCGGTGGTCAGCTCTGCCCCTTTGCCGGTGTCGTCATAGCGCAAGTAGTCATGTGATTCACAGAGGAAGCCTGCTGAACCACAGGCACCATCGTAAATGGTCTCGCCAAGCACGGGCTTGATGACCTTGATCATGGCGCGAATCAGCGGGCGTGGCGTGTAGTATTCGCCACCGTTGCGCCCGGCGTTGCCCATGTTTTTGATCTTGGTCTCGTAGAGGTGAGACAGTTCGTGCTTTTCTTTCTGTGAACGGAAATGCAGCTGATCCATCAGCTCCAGCGCGTCACGCAGGGAGTAGCCGCTCTGGAATTTGTTTTTGATCTCGCCGAAGATTTCGCCGATTTTGTATTCGATGGTGTCCGGCGAGGAGGCGCGCTGCTTGAAGCCCCTGAGGTAGGGGAACAACACGTCGTCCACGTATTCGATGAGATCATCGCCAGTGAGGGCGTTGTCGTGGTCGAAGCTGCCGTCTTCACGTTTGGGCGCCGCCCAGCGTGACCAGTGGTGCTTTTTGTCGATGATGAAGTCGTAGCGCTTGCCGACCAGCTCTGCCGCGATGGCGCGCTCGCCTTCGAGATCGTCCAGATATTTGAGAAACAGCATCCACGAGGTTTGCTCGGTGTAGTCCAGTTCTGTGGTACAGCCAGCCTCTTGCCGGAGGAGGTTATCTAGATTATTGAAGGTTTGTTCAAACATGAATGGCCTTGCGTTGAATAGCGGGAGGATTACATTGCTGTGTGCAATGTTTGAAAAAAGTGATCGATCATTTCGATCTGCTGTTTTGAACAGGCGTTATTGTTTTGTAGGTTACGCAATTCATCCAGCAGTGGTTTGCGCAGACCGGGCATGAACATCAGGTTTGCCATGATGTGTATTTTCATGTGGGGCCTTATTTTTTGTCATTCCGGCGCAGGCCGGAATCCAGAGAGTACCTGATGTTACTGGATTCCGGCCTGCGCCGGAATGACGGATTTTTTTAATCTCGCTTCTAACTCAAAGCACCTACATGAAACAATCTCTTTCAAACTGTTTTTACACCTTCACGCTTACTCGGCAATGCCCTCGTTATCCACACCGGCAGAGCCGGTGGTTTCAGTCATTAAATGACGAAGGGGGTGAATTTGTTTAGGTTTGTAATGACTGAAAAAAGTGATCAATGGTTTCAGCCTGTTGCGGCGAGCAATCGTCAGCATTGCGCAGATTGCGCAAGTCATCCAGCAGTGGTTTGCGCAGACCGGGCATGAACATCAGGTCTGCCATGATGTGATCAAAGGCGCGTTGTCCGGCGCTGCAGCGGGACAGGCTGTGCAAAAAGGCGCGACGGGTGTCGGCCTGTTCGAGACACTGCCAGGCACGTCCGGCGATGGTGGCCAGCACTTCCACGTCCAGTCCGATGTCGGTGTCTAATGTGGAGTGGAGGGTTTTTTCCAGCACGGTTTGATCGACGCCGTGCGACAGGCCACGAATCGCCGCAGCCACCGTTGCGTTGTCCTTTTCCTGCAAGGCCTGTTCGAGACGAATGCCCAGCACGGTGCTGAGCTCGGCGTCGATGGTCTCGTTTTCCAGACAACTGCACAGCGCAGCAAAGGGCGTGGCGGGCAGTTGGGGGATGGCAGCGATGATCGTTGCCAGATTATTGTCTTCGTCGAGGCGCGCGGCGACATCGGCGATGCCTTGCAAGCCCACAAAGCTCCACTGATCAAAACCCGGATTACCGGCGAAGTAGTCAATGGCGTGGGCGTAAAACTGGCTGGCTGGCTGGCCGAGCTTTTTGGCAATTTTGGCGTGGAAACAGGCCATGCGATCGTCCCGCGGAGTGAAGCCGTGGGGATTGTCTTCGGGCATGTCGGGTGGTCTTTTGTGACGGCCATCCCCGGGTTCATCATTGTGCCCGGCCTGTTGTCGGGCAAGCGTCTGCTCGGCCAGTTGTTCGATGATGCGGCGCAGGAAATCGTCGCGGGCTTCCAGCGAAAGGAGCCCCTGCTCGTCCAGCGGAAACTTTAGAAACCAAATCTGCTGGTCGCAGTTGTTGCCTTTGTCATCGCTGAAATAAAACAGCACACCCAGAGAGGCGTTGCGTAAAAACGGCTGGGGATACGATTTTTGCTGGCGCTCGATGGCGAGGATATCTGCTGTGGGAATTTCCGTCACGCGACGTCCCAGATCATAAAATTGTATCTGGGCTCCACTTTGTTGCAGGAATTCGCACAGGGTCTGTGGCAGGGGCTTGCTTTCGGTCATGGGCGCGATGTTATCAAACGTGCGCCGTTTCTGCTTGAGGCTTACTCTTTTTCGTAACCGAATTCGCCCAGCCACTGGCCGCTTTTATAGTCGATGCGTAGCCAGCGTGGCAAATAGGCTTTGGCGTTGACGATGGGAAAGTCGGTGAGTGGCGGTTCATCGCCTTCGTAATCTTTGCCGCAGACGCGGGTCATCACCGGGCGAAAACGGATGTGCAGGTGGGCGTCGAAGGGAATGCTGTCGTCGGCGTTGTCGTCAGCCATGGCGTCCCGGAAGCGCACCTGCTTGCGAATCAGGCAACTGAAATAGAGTTCCATTTCGGCCAGTAAAGGTGTGTTGCGTTGCGCCAATGCGGTGCCAGCCGATTTGCTGAGCACGACGTTGACCGTACGGCCGTCAATCTCGATGGTGCTTTGTGGGATGCTAGCCAGTGTGTTCATGGGGAGTTCCGTTAGCGGGCGGTTATTTTTGAATGGCTTCCAGTGCCGCGATAATGTCGTCGGGTTCCATGCGTTGCGTGTAATCCTTGTTGACAAAGGCTGCTCGCACGGTGCCGCTGGTGTCGATGATAAAGGTGCCGGGTAGCGGTAATTCCCAGCTGTCATCGCCGTTAAAGGTGGGTAGCTCAAATCCCCATTGTTGGTACAGAGGGCGCACAGCTTCATCCACCTTCATCACTAAACCGTATTCGCGGGCGACGGTGTTGGCCTCGTCAAAGAGCAGGGGGAAGGGCAGGTTGAGATCACCCGCCGCGGCCTGGTTTTGTTCGTGCAACTCGGGGCTGACGGCTACCAGTCGTGCGCCAAGGTTACGCATTTGTGCTTCGTGATCGGCCAGTGCTTTTAGTTCCAGGCTGCAAAACGGGCACCAGCCGCCACGGTAAAAGCTCAACACGATGGGGCCGTGCAGCCAGGCTTCGCTGAGTTGAAACTGACGTCCAGCGGTGTCGATGAGCGAAAAGTCAGGTGCGGCGTCGCCCGTTGCGGTGGCCTGTGCGGCGACGTCGGATTCGGCCAGTCGTTGACCTGCCGCCATTAGGGTATTTTTCTGCTCATCGGGCAGGCCGGCCATAAATTCATCGCGCACGGCGGCACACTGTGTGTTCAGGCTTTTTTCGCTCATGGGAATCTCCGTTGTATTTATTCAGCAAGGTCTTGACCCGTGACGTTGGTGCACGTTACAGCGGGTGTTTCTCTCAACCAAAGTTTCGACCGTCGACCAGTGTACAGCCTGTGGAATTAGGGTCGATAGTAGGGCAGGGAAGCTGGTTTTGTCGATTGCGGATCAGTAACGAACCCTGAAGATACGCATCCACCTTGGAGAATGCGCATTCACTCAAAAATTAAGCAAGGAAAAGGATGTCGTGATACCCGTTGGTGACAATGCCCCCGCGATCCGTTGGTACAATTCCCTGCGCAATCAGATTGGTTTGGCGTTGGTGTTGCTCGCCGCTGCGTTTGCCAGCACGGTAACTTTTACCCTTTACGAAGTGGAGCTACGCCAACACGATTACGCGATTTTGAACCTGGCAGGACAGCTGCGGGTCACGTCTCAGGCAATGGCCGGTCAGGCTCGGCATTATTTGCAGGCCACAGGCGGTTTTGCGGTGAGCAATGTGGGGCCGTCATCGTTTGCGCAGGATTTGAATCATCAGGTGCAGTTGTTTGACCGGATTATCAAGGCCTTCGAAGAGCGCAGTTTACCACCGGAATTAACGGGGCGTACGGACGACCTAAAGTGTAATTGGGATTCGGCGGCCATTGCGCAACTCAAGTTGACCGCGCAATTTTGGCAGGGCTATCGGCAGGAGTTGTTGCAGGTGTGGGGCAAGAGCAACGCACCCGTGGGCGACACTCTCCGTCAGACGGCGCGTCATGTGCTGAAAAACGACCAGGTATTGCAGGGCGCTGCCCGTGATCTCACCCAGGCTTTTCAACAAATGATGGAAGGCAAGTTACGCCTGTTGAAGCGGATCAATCAGGCCGCTTTGCTGTTTAGCGGGGTGCTGCTGCTGTTTATTTTGAGCCTACTGCATCACAAGCTGCTGCGACCACTGAAGTTAACCCTGGCCGGTTTCAACCGGGTGTGGCAGGGCGATCTGGGTTATCAGGTGCCGGTGACCACGGACAATGAAATCGGTCAATTGACGCGAGGATTTAACCATCTCTCCCAGCGGCTGGATGCCCTGTTCCGATTGACCGACCGCATTCATCACGGCACCAACCTTAGCGATACCCTGTGTTTTATTTTCGAGGAATTCCGTGATTTTTTGCCGCTGGACTGGGTGGGGATTCTGGCCACCAGTCCGGACAAACGCGGTGTATCACTGGATCGCATGCACACGGATTCAGCGATCCTGCTGGCCGAAAGTCGGTTACGCGAAGGCGAGGTATTTGCGGATCCCGATGCCCATTTTGATGCGTTGTTGCGCGCCGCCAAGCCGCTATCCATTCCCCATCTGGACGACTATGTGCAACAACATTCGGATGCCAAGTTTGCCGGGCAATTACAACAAAATGGGTTTGGCGCCGCGGTGTATCTGCCGCTGTCCAGCAGCCCCAATGGCGGCATGATGCTGGTGTTTGCCTCGTGTCAGTCCTGTGCCTACACGGAGGAGCACTTGGAGTGGCTGGCTAATATCGCCGGTCAGGTGGCACACAGTGTGGAGCGTACGGTGGTAATGGAAGACCTGGTGATTTCTGCGGTATCGGGTTTGGCCAAGCTGGCAGAAAGTCGTGACCCGGAAACCGGAGACCACCTGGTGCGCATGAGTTTGTATTCGGTGATTATCGCCGAGCAACTGGCGATGGACAGTGACGACCAATTGCAGTTAAACACCGACACGATTCGGGATATTTTCCGCTTCGCTCCCATGCATGATATCGGCAAGGTCGGCATCAAAGACGAGATCCTGCTCAAGCCCGGTCGATTGACGCCCGAAGAGCGCACGGAGATGGAAGAGCATCCCGCCATCGGTGGACAGGTGCTGCGCCGCAGCGAAGCGCAAATGAACGCCCACGGCCACAGCGTGTTTACGGTGGGCATCGAAATTGCGGAATGCCATCACGAGAAATTTGATGGCAGCGGATATCCCAACGGGCTGGTGGGGCAGGCGATTCCTTTGTCGGCACGTATTGTTGCCGCCGCGGACGTGTTTGACGCACTCACCAGCAAACGTCCCTACAAAGAAGCCTGGCCGATTGAAAAGGCCATGAAGGTGTTGCGTGAGGACGCCGGCAGTCATTTTGATCCGTTGATCGTCGACGCCGCCGAGGCCGCATTACCCCGCATGCTGGAAGTGTATGAGCGGCTCAAACACGTTTGATGCGGAGTATCGAGTTTCTAGGTGCGAGTATCGAGGAAAAGATGTCGGTAGATTTTTACCTAGGAGCCTGTCGGACTTAACCGTTTGAAGCGAAAATCACTGGGAGCGAATCAAATCAGTTTATCGCCAGAGGAGAATAGCTCGGCTATTTGACGAGGGGGATAAGCTGAGTTGATCGCTATCCAGGGATTTGCAGCCAAACAGTGTTAAGTCCGACAGGCTCCTAGCTCCTCGCCCCTAGAAACTAGTCACTGGTATTACGTTGCTTTGCCTCACTCACTCGCAGTGCGCGTCCACAGAATTCCACGTTGTCCAATTGGCTGAGCGCTTCGCGCCCAGCATTGAGTTCCATTTCCACAAAGGCATAACCCCGCGGCCTGCGGGTGGCGCGGTCAGTCATGATGCGTACCGAGGCGACTGAACCATGCTGTGCAAACAAGGCTTGTAGTTCATCGCGTTGCGCACTATAGGCAAGGTTGCCAACGTAGAGGCTGATGGTGTCGCCAGAAGATGCTGTGGGGGCGGAAGCGTTAGCGTTTTGTTGTCTCGATGATGCTTGTGCTGCTGACGGCCGGCTGAATGCGGCGATCAAGTGCCCAATGAATAGGCCTGTAGCCAAAACGATGAGGCCGTTGCCGCTCAGGTGTTGCGTTTGCAGAACCCAGTAAACGAGATAGGCGATGGGTGCTGCAATCAATAAACTGCCAAAATACAGGGCGGGGGAGGGTGTTCTAAAAGTCATTGTTGGTTACCACGTGTCAATAATTCGGACGGTGAATGTGTCATCGGCGTGCGCAATCGGGTGCGCGTTGCCAAAAGCAGCGGCGATTTATACCAGATGTGGGTCAATAATTCGAGCCTGGGAAAGCTAACGCGCTAATTACGAAGACTGGAATTTTTTCCGTCAATCGCCAGGCTGAATATAAAGGTCGCGCCGCCTTCGATATTGGCTTCGTGACGGAGCTTGCCACCGTGGTCTTCCACAATCGTGCGGCTGATGGCCAGCCCCATACCCATCCCGTCGGTTTTGGTGCTGTAAAAAGGGGTGCAAACTTTTTCTGTACTGTCGTGTTGAATGCCGGGGCCGGTGTCACTAATTGAAAGACGTACATGGGTACTGCTGGGCATAGCGAGACTAATGCGCAGCTGCCGGAGGTGATGAGTATTTTGTGGACTACACATGGCTTCGCTGGCATTGCGCAACAGGTTAATGATGACTTGTTCGAGCTGGATGGGGTCCGCGGTAATCGTCGGTAATTTGGGCGATGGCTCCATTTTAACACTGATGCCATTTTCCTGAAAATCGTTGTGCATCATGTTGATCGCCAGCTGGACGACAGTTAAAAACTCTGTGGGTTTGCGGTGTGTGGCACTTTTGCTCACAAAGTCGCGCAGGTGGCGAATAATGCTGGTGGCACGTTGCGCCTGTTCACCTATCTGTTTAAGCACGCCAGGAACCTGCGACTGCTTGTCGGCCTCTCCTTCAATCAGATTAAGGCAGCTTGTGGCATAACTATTAATAGCGGTTAGCGGCTGGTTGATTTCATGTGCTAAACCTGAAGTCATTTCGCCCATGGTGTTGAGGCGAGCCACGTGGGCAAGCTCATTCTGATGTTGTCGCGATTGTTTTTCGGCGAATTCACGTTCGCTGATTTCTTTTTGTAGTTCTGCATTGTTGTTAGCGAGTTCGATGAGTTGCTGGGGCTGTGCTTCCAGTAAACAGATGCTGCTATTAATGGAGCTGGTGGTGTAGGTGTCGGATTTTTGTAAGGTGCTTTCCACCTGCACTTCAACTTTAACTTGTTGTGCGGTGACGAGCGTGAGCGAGTATTGAACGGTGGCGCCGTTTTGGTTGTCGCGCAATTGTGTCAACTGCTGAATGAAACGGGCGTGATCTTGAGGGGCAATATAATTTCCAATGTGTTGACCAATCAATTGCCTGCGGTCTACGTGAAGTAGATTGGCCAAGGTGAGATTGGCTTCCACAATCTGCTCTTCGGCATCGTGGGTAAATAGTCCCAGCGGCGAGGCATCAAATAATGCCTCAAAACGCTGGCGGAGCCCGCTGCTCATACGCAGAGTTTGCTGCAGGGTGTCGTTTTGTTTTTGCAGCGCCTTAATTTCTGCGCGCAGGCTAAACAGCGTCTCTGCCGGTTGAATAGTTTTGGATGGCTGGTCCCCCTGAAAAATACGCAGCGAGAGTGGATCCGTTGGTGTGAAATGGGACTTGATAAGGTACGCCCTCCATGGGTCGCGGCAATTCGCGGACGCTGGCAGAGATTATAGCGAGTTTGAGTGATTACGAATAAACGGTTACCCCAAAATCAGGATTGTTACCGTGTTCAGATGCAAACGTTGCGGCGAACTGATTAGTTCCTTGGCAACGGTCAAAAAAGCCCCACGTTTGGTTGTTCTTTTTGACGTCAAACGGCAAAGTTAAAGAATCATAAATTACTGATATAAATAAATATTTTATATCCCCATATGTGATTATGAGGGACGTTAACGATAGTGTTTGATATCCGAGAAAAAAAGGCAGATATTAGGCTCTGCTGTATTGTGACAGGTTTGTTGTGGGGGAGTAGCTGATGGCTACAACGAAACCAGTAGTGGTTACGAAGCACTGTGAAATTAAAGAAACAACAAGGAGAGATTGCACATGAAATTTACGAGTAAGTTACTACCGGCAGTGTTGGCTACTGCCTTTGTTCCTGCGGTATTAATTGGTACGCCAGCAATGGCGGCAAAAGATGCCGGGCAAGGTCACGATTACCGCACCTTTCACACCGACGGCAAGATTGACTACGGAAAGATTGGTGATTCCTATAAATCTGATTTGGTCATGTATCTGGCAGGTAACCAGTTCATGGTGATGGAAGAGCTGATCAAAGACTTCCAGAAAAAAAATCAGGACATCAAAACGGTTTACGTGGAAACCATTCCGCCAGGTCAAATCTTCAAGAAACAGCTGCTCAAGCAGGGCTCGATTGAAGGTCAAAAAACCAATCGAACCCCTGATTTGTTCGCAAGCGTGAAAATTGCCCATCTCAAAAAACTGGCCAAAAAAGGCATAATGACGGAAGGCAAAATTTATGTGCACAACAAACTGGAGCTGATGGTGGCCAAGGGTAATCCCAAGGGCATTAAAGGCCCGAAAGACCTGGCACGGGATGATCTGGTGAAATCACTGCCGAATCCTAAGACCGAAGGTATCTTCAAGTTCTACGGTTCTGAAATGCTTAAAGACCTGGGCATTCATGCTAAGGTCACTGGTGACAAGATTTGCAAAAGCTGCTGGGCGGTACCGGGCAAAACCTGGTTCACCTCTCGTCATCATCGCGAAACCCCTTATCGCATTGAGCATGGTGAAGCTGATGTGGGTATCGTGTGGAGCACCGAAGTGGCTCACGCCAAAGCAACGGGGCGTAACGTCGATGGCGTTGCCATTGCCGCACCGCTCAACAAAGAGTCCAAAGTGGGCTATGCCATTGGCAAGCTCAATAAGGGTAAAAACCAGAAAAATGCAGATCGTTTTCTGACTTACCTGGCTTCCGCCGATGCGCAAAACATCTACGCCAGCTATGGTTTCATCAAGGCTACGCCTGACGAGTTGAAACTGAAAAACCTGTAAGCACTTCCAGGTTTTACCATTAGAGCCGACCGGGTTTTCCCGGCCGGCTCTTTTTATGCCTAATATTTATGCATGTTCACGGCATTTTTCCTGTACAATTTGCGCCCTTTCAATCGAGCAGGCCGCATCCCCGTGA
The DNA here is from genome assembly GCA_964645165.1 of uncultured Ectothiorhodospiraceae bacterium. Taxonomy (GTDB): domain Bacteria; phylum Pseudomonadota; class Gammaproteobacteria; order SZUA-152; family SZUA-152; genus SZUA-152. Next base: position 37,098 of record CAZXZI010000006.1, on the reverse strand, counting down.
TACATAAACTCAGAAATATCGCCATCATCGCCCACGTTGACCATGGTAAAACTACCCTCGTCGATAAACTCCTCCAGCAGTCCGGCACTGTGACAAGCCGCGGCGATGCTGAAGAGCGGGTCATGGACTCCAACGACATCGAAAAAGAGCGCGGTATCACGATTCTGGCCAAGAACACCGCCATTGACTGGAACGGCTACCATATCAATATTGTGGACACCCCTGGACATGCTGATTTTGGTGGCGAGGTGGAGCGCGTGATGTCCATGGTGGATTCGGTGCTGCTGCTGGTGGATGCCGCTGAGGGCCCCATGCCGCAGACCCGTTTCGTGACGGAAAAAGCGCTGGCCCAGGGGCTCAATCCCATTGTGGTAGTGAACAAGATTGACCGTGATGGCGCGCGCCCGGATTGGGCGGTGGATCAGACCTTCGATCTGTTTGATCGCCTTGGCGCTAGCGACGAGCAAATGGATTTCCCAATTATTTATGCCTCCGCCATCAACGGTTTTGCCGGACTGGAAGCCGACGTGAGCGGTGGCGACATGACGCCACTGTTTGAAACCATCATCGAACATGTGAAAGCGCCGGACGTCGATGTCGACGGCCCTTTCCAAATGCAGGTGTCTGCGCTGGATTACAACAGTTACACCGGCGTTATCGGTATTGGTCGAGTCACTCGCGGCAAGATCAAACCCAACTCCCCCGTAATAGTGGTGGATACTGAAGGCAAAGAACGCCGCGGACGCATACTACAAATTTTTGGTTTCCTCGGACTGGATCGCATCGAGCAGACTGAGGTGCAGGCCGGCGATATTATCGCTTTCACTGGTCTTGATCCGCTGAATATCTCCGACACGCTGTGTCACCCTGACACTGTGGAAGCCATGACGCCGTTGAGTGTGGACGAGCCGACCGTGAGCATGACCTTCGGCGTGAACAATTCACCTTTCGCAGGGCAGGACGGCAAGTTCCTCACCTCGCGGCAGATTCGTGAACGCCTGCAGCGTGAGCTGATTCACAATGTTGCCCTGCGGGTGGAAGAAACCGAAGACCCGGATAAGTTTAAAGTTTCCGGACGCGGCGAATTGCACCTGTCGATTCTCATCGAAAACATGCGTCGTGAAGGTTATGAGCTGGGTGTGTCTCGTCCCGAAGTCATCATTCACACGCTGGAGGATGGCACTCGCGAAGAACCTTACGAACAGGTCACTGTGGATGTGGAAACCGACAACCAAGGTACAGTGATGGAAAAACTGGGTGAGCGTGGCGGCGAATTGAAAGACATGATCCCCGATGGCCAGGGGCGCGTGCGCCTGGATTACATTATGCCAGCACGTGGCTTGATTGGTTTTCGCACCGAATTCCTTACAGCCACTCAAGGTACGGGTTTGATCTACAGCGTATTTGATCACTACGCGCCGATGAAAGTGGGTGACTACGGTCAACGAGCCAATGGCGTGCTGATTTCCAACGGCAAAGGCAAAGCGCTGGGCTACAGTCTGTGGAATTTGCAGGAACGCGGCAAGATGTTCATCGGAGCCAATACTGAAGTCTACGAAGGCAGCATCATTGGTATTCATGCGCGCGAAAATGATTTGGTGGTGAATTGCCTCAAAGGCAAACAGCTCACTAACGTGCGTGCCTCAGGTACCGATGAAAACATCCAGCTCACGCCGCACATCAATTTGAGTCTGGAGCAGGCACTGGAATTCATCGATGATGACGAGCTGGTCGAAGTGACACCCACTGATATTCGTTTGCGTAAAAAGGTGCTGGGCGAAAGCGATCGTAAAAAGGCCGGCCGCGCCGCCAAATAAAAATCCGCTGCGGCATCTATTGTATTAAGGTGACGCTAGCAAACTTACCCCTTTCCCTGGTGCTATGCTAGGGTAATCCACTGGCTAGTGAATTAATTCGGGGAGATGAATCATGGTGGGTAAAAAGAACGTCGTATTCGGATTTTTGTTTCTGGCCACTACGGCCGCATTAGGTCCGTTGATGGTCTTTAAGTACGATGCTTGGGGCGTGGCTAACGCCGAAAAGCAGCAAATTGTGGGTAATCTACAGCAGCTCAAAGCGAGCGATTATGCTGAAGACCCCGAAACCCTTGAAGACCTCACGCCCAAGCAGCTGGCCGTCGCCAATGCCGAGTCGATCATCGCCATGAACAAGGTGGGCGCCATTGAATTCGATATTGACTTCATCAAGGGTGGTCCTCATGCCCACGGAAATCTCGAATCCCTGTTAAATATCGCTGTGGGCATTGCGCTGTGTTTTATTGCTGCGCCGTTGATGCTGAAACAGGTGGTGAGTTGGATGTTTATTATTGGTGCGCTGATGCATTCCGGACTGATGTATTTTGAGCGTGTGTTCATGCAAGCCTGGGCCAAAACTTTATTAGAAACCGGCATCGGCCCAGTGCTTATTCTATTGGGGCTGGTACTGATGGGCGTGCTGGCCTTCAAGGGTTTTAGGGGTGAATTAGTGCGCGACTGATTTGCAGATTTTGATTTACGGCTTTAAGCGGCAGATACTGTCGACATGAGAGACCTGTATCCCAAGATCAAACCCTTCTCAACGCATCAGCTGGCAGTGGAGGCGGGTCACGAATTATACGTGGAAGAAAGCGGCGAGCCGGACGGTATTCCCGTATTGTTTGTGCATGGCGGTCCCGGTGCCGGTTGTGCGCCGTACCACCGTTGTTTTTTCGACCCGGAAAAATACCGCATTGTTTTATTTGATCAACGCGGTAGTGGACATTCCAAACCCCATGCCGCTCTGGAAAATAACGCCACCCAAAATCTTGTGGCGGATATGGAAGTCATCCGCGAGCATTTGGGCATCAAAAAATGGTTGTTGTTTGGGGGTTCCTGGGGCTCTACTTTAAGTTTGGTTTACGCAGAAACACATTCCGAGCGGGTGCTGGGCATGGTGTTGCGCGGCATCTTTTTGTGTCGACCGCATGAAATCAAATGGTTTTATCAGGAAGGTGCCAGCCATATTTTTCCCGACTATTGGGAAGAATTTCTCAAACCTATTCCGGTGGATGAGCGCGAGGACATGGTGGCGGCCTATTACCAACGTCTTACCAGCGATAACGAGCTGGAACGCATGTCCGCTGCCAAAGCCTGGTCAAAGTGGGAAGGGCGCACATCCACTTTGCATCCCAGCAAAACCGTGGTTGATCATTTCAGTCAGCCGCACAATGCGCTGAGTCTGGCGCGTATTGAATGTCATTATTTTACTCACGACAGTTTTCTTGAACCTAACCAGATATTGCGAGACGCCAAATACCTGGCCGATATTCCCGGCGTTATCGTGCAGGGTCGTTACGATGTGGTTTGCCCCATGCAAAGCGCCTGGGATTTGTACCACGCCTGGTCCAATGCGGTGATGCAGATTATTCCCGACGCCGGACACTCTGCGCTGGAGACCGGCATCATCGATGCGCTGGTGCGCGCCACGGATGACTTCGCAAAACGGCTGTCGTGAAAACTGCGCGATGATTGGTTTATTGCAGCGGGTTAGCGAAGCCAGTGTAGCGGTCGATGGTGAAGTTATCGGCGCCATCGAACAAGGGCTAATGGTATTGGTGGGTGTGGAGCTCGGTGACTCTGAAACAGAAGCTGATCGTCTTTTGGAACGCTTGTTAACTTATCGTGTGTTTGCCGACGCTGACGATAAGATGAATCTCAGTTTGAAAGACATGCAGGGTGGGCTGCTTTTAGTTCCCCAATTCACCTTAGCGGCAGATACCCAAAAAGGTGCGCGACCCAGTTTCAGCACAGCCGCACCACCCGAGCAGGGTCAGGCAATGTTTGACTACCTTCTCAGCCGAGCCCAACAGCAACACAAGCAGGTCGCGAGCGGACAATTTGGTGCAGACATGAAGGTCTCGTTGATTAATGACGGGCCGGTGACCTTTTGGTTGCAGGTGGAACCGCAGTAAGTTTAACTGCGCGCAGATTCTTTAATGGCCTTCGCGCGTTGTTTGTTGAGCGCGGTACCGATGACCGCACCGAGCAGACCTTGGTCTACAAATTGCTGTGCTGTAATGGCCGCCGCCGCATCACGTGCGCGCCGCAAAATATCGGGTTGCTCAAAGTGTGCATCTTCAAACCCCGTACGACCCCGCGAATCAGCTTCACAGGCGAGGATAAACAATTCAAAACGTTCCGGCCGACGAAAGGCATCCAGTGCATTGAGCATCTTCAACAGGGTGGTGGGTTTGAGTTTTGCTGCACGATGGTAGTGCAAATGATAACGCGTTACCGCGACCGCTAATTCACGATAACTTTTAGGTACGCGCAAGCGTTCACACAAAGCTTCCACCAACGGCACGCCTCGTTCTTCGTGGGCGATATGTTTGGGCCACTCGGCTTTGGGCGTAGTGCCTTTGCCGAGATCATGCACAAGCGCGGCAAAGCGCACCATGGGTTCGGACGACAGTCGCGCGGCCTGTTCCAGCACCATCATGGTGTGCACGCCGGTATCGATTTCCGGGTGATGTTTTTCCGGTTGCGGCACACCGTACAGACGCTCGATCTCTGGGAACAGTTTTTCCAGTGCGCCGCAGTCACGCAGGGTTTCAAAAAAACGCGTGGGTGTTTGTTCGCTCAGCGCTTTTTCAGTTTCCGCCCAGACCCGCTCGGCCACCAGCGCATCCACTTCCCCGGCGTTGACCATGTCCCGCATCAGTTGGTTGGTCTCGGGCGCGACTGTGAAGCCCAAATGGGCGAAGCGGGCGGCGAAACGCGCTACGCGCAGAATGCGCACCGGGTCTTCGCTGAAGGCGGGGGAGACGTGGCGCAATAGCCTGCCCGCCAAATCCTGTTGGCCGTTGAAGGGGTCAATGAGCTGGCCGTCATCAGATTGAGCGATAGCGTTTATGGTGAGGTCACGCCGCAGCAGGTCTTCCTCCAGCGTCACCTCCGGCGCAGCGTGTACCTCGAAGCCGTAATAGCCAGGTGCGGTTTTGCGCTCGGTGCGCGCCAGCGCGTATTCCTCATGAGTCTGCGGATGCAGAAATACCGGGAAGTCTTTGCCGACCTGTTTGTAACCCTGTGCCTCTAATTGCTCCGGCGTGGCGCCGACGACCACCCAGTCGCGTTCCTTGGGCTCAAGGCCCAATAAGCTGTCACGTACCGCGCCGCCTACCAAATAGATCTTCATGGCGGTATGTTACCCGGATGAAGTCCTTCTTTACAGGACGGTGTGTGCGCCGTACGACGATGTTTTTGATCCTGCTCGCCCTGAGTGGTTGCGCGACTTTGGGTTATTACGGGCAGTCCATCGGTGGCCAGTGGGAAGTGTGGGAGAAGCGTAAGCCCATTGATGATTTATTGCTTGCGCCGGAAACATCCGACGCCTTGCGCCAGAAGCTGCAAACGGTATTGGAGATTCGTGACTTTGCCAGCGCTAAGTTGGCGCTGCCGGATAACGATAGCTATCGCAGCTACGCTGACCTGCAACGTCCCTTCGTGGTCTGGAATGTGTTTGCGGCCAAGCCCTTTGAACTGAAGCTCAAACGCTGGTGTTTTCCCTTTGCCGGTTGTGTGGGCTATCGCGGCTATTTTTTACAGGCCGATGCGCAGGCTTTTGCCGATGAGCTTGCTGCCGACGGAATGGATGTTTATGTTGGCGGCGTGGCAGCCTACTCCACGTTAGGCTGGTTCGATGATCCACTACTCAACACCGTGCTGAATCGTTCCCCGGCGCGTATTGCCGGGCTGGTTTTTCATGAGCTGGCGCATCAACAATTGTACGTGGAGGGTGATACCGCTTTTAATGAGGGTTTTGCCACCACAGTGCAGTTGGAAGGTGTGCGGCGCTGGTTGGCAAAGTATGGTGACGAAGCACAGCGCCGGGAGTACGCGCAGTTCCAGCAGCGTCAAAATGATTTTGTGGCGCTGGTGACGGAGATGCGGGATCAGCTGCAAACCGTGTACTCGCAGACTTCGACGGCCGCAATGATGCAGACGCACAAAAAAGCATTGCAGACTGAGTTGCGCACAAAATACCGGCAGCTGAAAAAACGTTGGGGCGGATATGCAGGTTACGACGCCTGGTTCGCGCAGGATTTAAATAATGCTCAACTGGCGGCCGTCATCACCTATCGTGATCGTGTGCCGGCCTTCCAGCGCTTGCTGGCAGAGCAACACGGCGACATGGCCGCCTTCTACCACGCCTGTGCCGCGCTGGGGGCCTTGTCGATGGCGCAACGGCAGGCGCAGTTAGGCGTGGGAACAAGCTAAACTGGGGTTATGTGAGCAGCAAGATGATAGACTGAGTCTACATGCGGTAAACTGGCAAATATTCTGAGGGAAATTATGGTTTATCAAACTACCAACCCCGCCACCGGCGAAGTGATCGAAGATTTTGCTTCGTGGAAGGCTGACGAGTTAGATGCCGCGCTGGTGCAGGTCAGGACGGCAACAACCGGCTGGGCGGCTACGCCACTGGTCGAGCGCAGTAGACTGATGCACCAACTGGCTGCCGTGCTGCGTGAACAACAGGAACCGATGGCGCAGCTGGTGACACTGGAAATGGGCAAGCGCATTGCCGAGTCTCGCGCCGAGGTTGAAAAATGTGCGCAGGGCTGTGAGTTTTATGCTGAGCAGGCAGCCACTTTTCTAGCCGATGAGCTAATCGACACCGACGCTGGCAAAAGCGGCGTGGCTTATCAGCCGCTGGGCACGGTGCTGGCGGTGATGCCCTGGAATTTCCCGCTATGGCAGGTATTTCGTTTCATCGCGCCGACCCTGACCGCAGGCAACACCGGCCTGCTCAAACATGCCTCAAACGTGCCGCAATGCGCGCTGGCCATCGAACGGCTGGTGCGCGCGGCGGGTTTTCCCGAGGGTGTGTTTCGTACCCTGATGATTGATGCCCACCAAGTGGCCGGGGTGATTGCCGACCCGCGGGTGCAGGCGGTCACGCTGACCGGCAGCGAACCGGCGGGGCGCTCGGTGGCCGCAGCGGCCGGACAGCACTTAAAAAAATCCGTGCTGGAACTGGGCGGCTCGGACGCATTCGTGGTGCTGGAGGATGCCGATCTCGATCTGGCCGTGCAGCAGGCGGTGGCCTCGCGCTTTCTTAATTGCGGGCAGAGCTGCATCGCCGCCAAGCGTTTTATTGTGGTGGATGCCATCGCCGATGATTTTGTGGCGCGGTTCGTAGAAGTGGTGGGCACCTTGCAGCCGGGCGATCCCGCCGATGAGGCCACAACTCTGGCGCCCATGGCACGCACCGATTTGCGCGATGAGCTGCACTCTCAGGTACAGGCGAGTATTAACGCTGGCGCAGTGGCGCTGATCGGTGCAGAGCCGACACCAGGCTCCGGCGCGTATTACGCTGCAACGATCCTGGATCAAGTTACCCCAGGCATGGCCGCTTATGAGCAGGAGTTATTTGGGCCAGTGGCAGCAGTGATTCGCGCCACTGATGAGACTGCGGCACTGTCCAAGGCTAATGATTCACGCTTTGGTTTAGGTGGCAGCGTATGGACGCAAGACACGGCACGCGGCGAGCGGTTTGCACGACAAATGCAGTGCGGTTCTGCTTTTGTGAATGGCTTGGTGAAAAGTGACCCGCGTTTACCCTTTGGCGGCATTAAAGCCTCGGGTTACGGGCGAGAGTTAGCGCAGCATGGCTTGCGCGAATTCGTAAATGCAAAGACCTTGTGGGTGAAGTAATTAGTGAATGACGTCAATCAACATGAGCCTGCGCAGAACCCTTCACCCGTTGAAATGCCGGAGTTGACCCGCGCCGAATTCCTGCGCAAATTTCGCTTGCTGATTATTCTTGCCTGGACAATGCCGCCGGTGTTCGGTCTGTCATTTCTGGTGTACATCGAGATGTTTACCGTGGAGCAGATGCAGGCGGTTCTTGGCTCCCTGCCACAGCCCAGCTTTGATGTGCTATCGCTGATTTTAGCCGTATGGTTTTTTCGCTACCGCGTATCTTCTGTGGCCGACTATGTTGAGACGGAGAATTTTCGGCAGCGGGAAAAACTGGCTGGTGTGGCTTTGGCGCAGGTGCGAAGTTTTCCGATGTATTTCTGGGGCATATTTCTGGCTTATTTGCTGGTTGCGCCGGTGACGGTGATTTATACCGCGGAATGGTACAGCGATTTTGTGGCTCGGCCGGTGGACTGGTTTCGTATCAGTCTGGTGGCATTGACGGTGTCCATCATCGTCGGCTTGCCGATTTTTTTCAAAGTGTTTGACCTGTTCGGCCGCGCCCTGCAACCCATGCGTCTGGAGCGACCCATCGTCACTATTCGTACACGGGTATTTTTGATTGCGGCGTTGGTGCCACTGATGGTGGATACCATGCTGGTACAGTACTACTGGACCAGGACGGGGTATTTCACCTTAGAAACCTTTGTTGTCTGGTTGTCTTTGCAAGTGTTGACGGTGATTGGCGCGACAATTTTTATGCGCAGCTTTGGTCAGGCGCTGCAGCCGCTGGAAGTGGCGGCTGGAGAGGCGCGTTCGTTGTTGACGCGTAAGCCAAATCTACAGGCCAGCTCAACGGATGAACTCGGTGTGCTCACTGGGCAATATCAGGGACTGTTGGAGCACCTGCATATGCAGGGACAAATTCTCGAAGTGGGGAATCAAGTGCTACGCAGCGTGAACACTGCGACGAGTATCGGTGAGGCGTACGATCATTTGGTGGAGATTAGTCGACAGGCCCTGGGTACCGACATGGCTTTTTTGATGCTGCGGGGTGCGGGACAACGGGAATTGGTGGGCGTGTCGCAAACGGGCTCGGCGTACGATCCTGCCGGGCATATTACCTTATCACTGGATGAGCCAGCGTTGGCGGTCTCGATTTTTAACAACTGTAAACAAGTTGCGATTGACGATGTGGCCGAGTATACCAACGCCAGCCAACGGATGATTACGCGCTTTCAAACACGCTCCGCCATCGGCGCACCGTTGATTGCCGAGGGTAAAGTTGTTGGTGTGATTTTGACAACCACCAAACAAAGACTGCGTCAGTTCACCACCATAGATAACGAAATGATGAGTCTTCTGGCGCGTGAAGCGGCTACCGTAGTGCACACTCAAATGCTGGAAGACAAACGTCAGCAGGCGGAGTTGTTGTACCAGGAAGCGCATCAACTGGCGGAAGTAACGCTGCAGTCGATTAGCGATGGTGTGATTTCAACAGATATCAATGGACAAGTGGTGTACCTGAACCCGGTGGCGGAGCAGTTTACCGGCTGGACCTTGCAACAGGCCAAGGGCCGGGCGGTGGAACAGGTGTTGCGGTTGGATGATGAAGCCGGTATGTCGCTCGTCAATCCAGTAATGTTGTGTCTGGAAACCGGCAAAAGTCTCACTATGCCGGGTTCGGTGGGGTTGCGGAATCGTAACAGCAACAAAGTGTTTTCCGTGGAATTGCGTGTGTCATTGATTCGCGAAACGGACGGGCAGGTGCGTGGCGTGGTGCTTTCTTTCCACGACACTACCGATCTGAGCATGATGGCCGGCCGATTGTCATATCAAGCAAGCCACGATGCGTTGACGGGATTGTTGAATCGGCGCGAATTTGAGGCACGCCTGGAATTGGCGATGGCCGGATGTGCACTGGAAGGCAGTGAGCACGCCCTGTGCAACCTGGATCTGGATCAGTTCAAGGTGGTCAACAATACCTGCGGGCATATTGCCGGTGACGAATTGCTCAAGCAACTTGGCGCGCGTTTCCGTGCCATTTTGCGCGAAGAAGATAGCGTGGCACGGCTGGGCGGTGACGAGTTTGGGCTGTTGCTGGAAAACTGTCCTTTGGCCGAGGCCAAAGAGATTGCCGAAAAAATTATCGACATGGTCAAGGAGTTTCGTTTTACCTGGCAAGACAAATCCTTCCACGTCGGCCTGGGTTTGGGGCTGGTGCCCATCAATATGCAAAGCGGTAGCCTCACCGATGTGTTGAGCGCTGCAGACTCTGCTTGTTATGTTGCCAAGGATCAAGGGCTCAATCGTCTGCATGTGTTTGTGCAGGATGACCTGGCGCTCACCCGCCACAGGGGTGAAATGCAATGGCTGCAGTGCATTCGTGAATCATTGGAGAATGACAATTTCCAGTTATATCATCAGCGTATTCAGGCGTTGGGCGACAGCGAAAATGATGAGTATCGCTACAGCGAAATCTTATTGCGCCTGCGACGGGAAGATGGCGAAATTGTTGCTCCCAATTTGTTTTTGCCTGCGGCTGAGCGTTATCACTTAATGCCTGCGATTGATCGTTGGGTGGTTTCGCATTCTCTACAGTTGTTGAGTAAACAGTCGGCGCATCCCGTCTCCTATTCCATAAACCTCTCCGCACAGTCCATGTGCGAAGACGATTTCCTGGATTTTGTATTGGCAGAATTAGATACTAGCGCGGTGGCAGCGGATCGTGTCTGTTTTGAAATCACCGAAACCGCCGCCATCGATAACCTGACCCGGGCCATGCGCTTTATCACTGAACTAAAAAGCCGTGGCTGCCGATTTGCGCTGGATGATTTTGGCAGCGGTTTGAGTTCATTTAGTTACCTGAAAAATCTGCCCGTGGATTATTTGAAAATAGATGGCGTGTTTGTCAAAGACATCGATCGTAACCCCATAGACCGCGCCATGGTGGAGGCCATTAATCAAATCGGCCACGTCATGGGTATTAAGACCGTGGCAGAGTTTGTGACCACCGGTGCGGTGATGAAAGTGGTGAAAGAAATCGGTGTGGACTTTGGGCAGGGTTTCCACATCGCCAAGCCAGTGCCGGTGGTATTGGCTGATGAGGAAACTCAAGTCGATGCGCAAGATCAGGCCTAGCCAAATCATCATCGTCACTCCGGCCTCGGCAACTGCTCCTGCGTTGCTCTACCTCCTGCATCCATGCAGTCGTACGCCGAAATGACGGAATAATGTAGTTTCGGGCCTCCCTCTTACCTCCATGGAAATGTTCATCGCCTACGCTGTACTAGGTGCCTTTGCAGGCACTATGGCGGGACTGTTGGGTGTGGGGGGCGGACTGATTATTGTGCCGGTGCTGGTGATGCTTTGGCAGGGGGACAACCTTGGCGGCTCCCAAATGGTGCAGTTGGCTATTGGCACTTCACTGGCGGTGATTGTGTTTACCTCTATTTCTTCCGTGCGTGCGCATCATCAGCGAGGCAGCGTAGCGTGGCCGATCTTCTGGCGACTCACGCCGGGTATTTTACTGGGTGCTGGGCTGGGGGCGACAGTGGCTTCCGCCCTGCCGCAGTCGGCGCTGAAAATGGTGTTCGGTATTTTTGAGTTGTTGGTGGCGGCGCAGATGTTTCTCAGCCTGCATGTGTCGGCAGAAACCAAATATGGCCTGCCAGGCGGCTTGGGCATGGCGTTGGCTGGCGCACTAATCGGTGCCGTGTCTGCGCTGGTGGGTATTGGCGGTGGCACCATGACCGTGCCCTTTTTGGATGCCTGCAAAGTGCGCATGCAGCAGGCGGTGGGTACCTCGGCCGCCTGCGGCCTGCCGATCGCCATGGGCGGGGCATTAAGTTACGCACTGTTGGGCTGGAGTAATGCGCAATTACCCGCCAACGCTATCGGTTTTGTGTACGGGCCGGCATTGGTGGGTATTGCGGCGACCAGCATGTTGTTTGCACCCCTGGGTGCGGCCCTGGCGCATCGATTACCTACGCCGGTGTTGAAAAAGGTCTTCGCCAGTTTCCTTGCTTTACTGGGAGCCTGGATGGTGGCCGCGCAGTGGCTGCCTTGAATTTCCCCATTAATGTGACCCCGATCACGCCGTGAGTGCGTGCTGTTCCGATAAATTAGAGTGAAGCAATAGTGAAGCAAGACGTTCGGGGTTTGCAACGGACTGGGGGTATTGATGACAGACACACAGAAACGCAAAGATCTTCTTATTCGCGCCGGTATTTTATTGACCTTGCTAGTGCTTGTCGTAGCGTACACACCCGCGCATTCACAGGGTAACCGTGGTTACAACACCGGTTACAACACCGGTTTGCTAGCCTCTGAGGCGGGTGACTATAAATCTGCTGTGGTGGCGTGGCAGCCGCTGGCGAATCAAGGCGATGGTGCCGCACAATTTAATTTGGCCTTGATGTACCACCGTGGGCTGGGCGTGGCATTAGACGAGAAAAAGGCCGTGCATTTGTATCAAAAGTCGGCATCGAATGGATATGTTAAGGCGCAGGAATTTTTGGCTGCAGCTTATCGTGAAGGCTGGTTCGGCCTGAAGAAGGATTTGCAAAAGGCGGAATACTGGAGCCAACAGCTTGAAAATGATGGGTTTTAATGTAACTTTCTAAGTCGTCAGGTTGGGATATTTAAAAAGCCGCTGCGTTCTTTCCGCTGCGGCTTTTTCGTGTATCTGACAAAGACGTCGCCCTTCATCAGAAACGCTCATAAATGCAGCAAAAAAAATCATGAGGTATCATTACAATGTTGGAAGATAATGCGCAGTTGCTACACTCGACGAGGGTAGTAGGGGTTTTGGGTTCACGCCATCCGCGAATCGAATGGAGAAATGCAATGCTAGAACGTCCCAGGTTGGTCATGTGTCGAGAAGTGAGTGGTGCGATTACACGGGGGTGTATCGTAAGCATTCTGGCTTGGGCATTGCTGGCCTGTGCGAGCCAGACAAACTTGAATGATTCGGTAGACGCCAAGGGCGTGCCTAACTGGGTGAAGGAAGGTTCCAGCATTCTCACCTCGAAACAAGGCAGGCGTTTTCGCGGCGTGGGTTCTGCGCCCATGCTGGGCGATTTTTCATTGCAAACATCGACTGCGGATAACCGTGCACGCACCGAGATTAACCGCATTCTTGCGTCGTACGTGGAAATTGTGTCGCGTGATTTTCTTGCCTCTGGCGATGCCGAAGACATGGGTTTTAGCGCAGAAAATGTCGCGCAACAAATGGATCAACTGGCAAATATCGATTTGGCGGGAATTCAAGTGATTGGTCATTGGCAGGACGAACAAAGCAACGTCGTTTACGCCATTGCCGAAGTGGATATGCAGCAGGTAAGGGAGGCCGTCAAGTCGGCTGAATCGTTGAACCCAGGTTTGCGACAATTTATAAAAGTGAAAGGCGACAGTATTTTTGATCGCCTTTCGACCTCAGAACAATAACCGAAGCATATTAAGTTGGGTGGTGCATCCGGCGTCACGAGTCGGATTTCTTTATCAGTTTTCTTAGTTAGCCTTTAATGACGTACCAGGGAGGGTTGTCATGGATAATGTTCCAGGTAAACAGACAATAATTATTTTCCGGCTGGCGGCACTCAGCGTGTTGTTGTTAGCAGGCTGTGCACCACAGACGCGTTTTGATGTCAGCATGCAGCCCGACTGGGTGAGCGGTACGAGTCAAAAATATCCAGCCGAAAACTATTTTGTGGGCAAGGGAAAAGCTTCCGCCTTGGACGTTGCTGCGAAAAATGCGCGAGAGGACATGGCTGAGACCTTGCCTAGCCTAACGGGAAGTGCACCATCTATGGCATTGGAGCAACTGGTGCAACAGGCTGAGGTGGTAGATGCCTGGCAGGATAAGCAAGCTCGCCAACATTATGCGCTAGTGGTGCTGGAGCATGCCACAGCAACACACATGCTGCGCACACAGCTGGGCGAACTGGATGCCCGGACGCGACAACTGATCAAGGCTGCTACGCAAGGTATCGACCCTTTGCAGAAAATTCACGCTACTCATGATGCATTGGCCACAGAGAAAGTGCGAGACGACTTGTTGTTTGCTCTGCAAACACTGGGCGTAGATGCAAGCGCAGATGCCGCAGTGTGGTCCATTGCCGAAATGCAGGTACATTTAAAATCGCTGCTGAGTAACATCGATGTCGCACCGCGTACCCATGGCGATGCGCAATTGGGTTCTGCAGTGGTGCGTGGGCTTGATGCCGCCGGTTTTCTTGCGAGGCGAACTCAAGCTGATTACGTGTTGAAGACAGTGCTGCAACGTTCAGGAACGAAATGGGAGCAGGGACGCTTTGTTGAACAAGCTAGCCTGAACGTAGAATTACTTAATCAACAGCAGAAAGTGGTGAGCAGGGCACAGTGGCCATTAAGCGCTCAGGCAACAGAGCGTGCGCTGCTGGAAAAGGAAATGATGAATGAAGTCGCCAGCACCTTGCGCGACCAGTTAGCTGAAACAGTGCTAGGTTTGCCAGCAAAGTAAAGCCATCTTTGTAGAAGCTGGTTGGTGTCTGCAATGTGCGCTTTGAGCTTGGATGTTTTTATTCTCAATATTTTTCACAAGAAATAATCATAGGTTCCCAAACATGAAGGCGTGTAACCAGTGTGGAAAGTGCTGTAGCAAATACAGTAATGGCGGCTTGTCAGCCTCCGCTGAGGAAATCGCGTCATGGGATGGATTCAGACCCGATATTTATCGTTATGTTGGCAACGGAAAAATCTGGATGGATCCGGAAACGGGTGAACAGTTTGAGCTGTGCCCATGGCTAAAAAAATTGCCTGACCAAAATATTTACACCTGCGACATTTATTTTGATCGTCCCGACGATTGTAAATTTTATCCGGTGACGATTGATCAAATGGTGGCGGATGAATGTGAAATGTTAGAATCGCAAGACTTGCGTGACCCAAAGAAAGCACAAAAGGTATTGAATCAGCTCATGGTAGATAGCCGCCCACCTTTTGAATAACTTGCGTTGCACCCCTATGTTTGATGCTCGATTGCAAGGCTTGGTCTTTCCTCATGTTTCTTAGTTAAATTCGTGTTATTTGAATTCCTTACCATAAACAACTTTATCTTCCGTTAAATCTTTAACCCAATAATGTATTCTCTGACCTTCCTTGGCGTAATCTATGAAATATTCATGCCCTTTTTTATAAAAAACTTTACCGATGTTAATGTCTACACCCAAAGATCCCAATATTGTATGGTTGCCTTCTTTGATTTTTATAGAGTCAATCCCGCTCCCCGCCATAACTTTGACAAAGTTAACTTTTCTTTCGCCATCCACCGTAACAATGATTAAATGATCTGCGGATTTAATATACGCTAATTCTGAATCTGGAGCCTTGTCTATATATACGGGAGAATATTTAGTCGATCCTGAAAAACCCATATTCAATGACTGTGTTGCCATTGATCTGTCGGGCTGATCACCCAGGAAAATATCTGCCCGATATTCGCAAGCCAAAAACAAACTTCCCGCATCCACTTCTTGAAGTTGAATGCGGCGGCAGCCATCAGCAGGTTGATTTGATCACCTGTAAAGCCTTTTAAGAAGTTTCTGTTGAGTCGATGATCAGACTTTAAATGACCAATCACCGGTTCTATCGCAGCACGTCGTTGAAAGCGTTTTCGCATTTCATCTTGCATGGCCTTTGAGGCATTTTTTCGTGGCGGCTTGGGAATGTGTATTCGGGTGTTGTCGATTTTGCTCTTGCCACGATAGTCGCGGTCGCCTAAACAAATCTTGGGGACGTATCCGAGGATGCGCTCTATTTGCGCAAACGCATCGGGAAGGGTGTGGCCGTCGTAGCAGTTTTTATCAAACGCCAGGGCGCCAATGAAGATGTTGCTGTCTCGGGTTTTGGCGACGGAGGCCTTGGTGCCAAATTCGTATTTTTTGTGATCCTTACCCTTGCTCATGCAGTAGATGTGCGGTTCATGCAGGCTGTATATTTTGTTTTTGTCGCCACGTTTTTGTTTCAGTACGCGCCGGTAGAGATTCAGTGTTGTTTGATATTTTTGTTGTTGCGCTTCATTCATTTGACGCTGTATTTCCCGCAATAATCGCCCCGAAATAGTCTTTAGGCGTTTGACGGCGCGTCGGGCATTTTACGATTTCGGGGGTGACTCGCAAAGCGTGTGTGCAGTTTAAGTTGTTTGACTTCTTTTTCATGCGTGCGTGACAAGCCGATACTTTCTGCTCGCGCCAGTTTGAGAAGATGACCGTGAATTTTTCGGTACTGTTTGGCATCGGTCGGAAATGTGGTGTTTTTCTCTTGCACGGTGGTGTCGATGCACATCTCTTCTTCAATCGCAGATTCACCGTGTAGGGCAACGGAGGCTGAGAGTATTTTTTCAAAGCCGCCCGCCCCAATGCATTTTCGAAAATAGGTCATGTCGGAAGGGTCGCAGGGAAATTCCCATTGAAATGCCGTCTCACCGCAAAACACTTGCAGGTACGGATCGCGTACCCAACGATCGATCAACACCTCATCACTGAGGTCTTCCAGATGCTTCAGAATCGACAGCCCCACCATCAAACGAATAGGCTTGGCAGGCCGCCCTTGATCGGAATACAGCGGAGCAAATTCCGCTTCAAAATAATCCCAGGGGATGTTGTTTGCCAAGCGGAGCAAGGGATGTTTGGGGTTCAACTGATCCAGTAAATCAGCGTGTAAAAAATTCATTTGATCCGGGTTTGGGCATCTGTTTTCTATCATCTGCGTTATCCCTTTCGTCCAGTTTTATTACGATTCACACCGGTTTCTGGACGATATTTTACCTCATTCCGCCATTTTTTTCTTTATAAGTCAGTAGCCTGTGAGTTTTTCAGGATCGACTAATTATTCATATATATTCTATTACCAACCTATTACGAGGTTACATTAATCCACAATTTTCTGATCACTTATAATCACCTCCAAGCGACCCTCTTAAGGGTTAAAGGGGGGTTAAAGGGGACGCTACCCTTTTTCTTAAATCCAATACGAATAATTTACCCTCGATTGGCTCAGAAGAGCGGTAGAAAATCTTGATGAACTGGATGATTTTGTTGCTGAGTTTTTGTTTGATATCGTTTCTATCTGATCTTGTTTTGATCGCCCTCGAAAGGGTAGCGTCCCTTTTTCCCTTTTTCCCTTTTTCCCTTTTTCCCTTTTTCCCTTTTCCTCTACTTTCCCTATAGAAAATCTGACGCCTCTTCCCGTATATACCCAAAAAGGTTTGAAGCTTTAACAGCAGTTATATCCTTGCTGAACGTATTCCAAACTACAATCTGATCATTATCTAAATTTACACAATGATATTCATCACCATCATTGTTATAAACAACAAAAAGATTACTTGGCAGTCCCAGCTGCTCCCTCTTCGACTTAGTGAACCACACTCCATTTGGCACCTGACTTTCTTCGAAGTTGCTGGAATTGACGATACCATAATATTCGAGAGGCCCAATAGATAATGTTCCCCATGTCTGCAAATACAAGCGTAATGCTTCAGGAAATGTGACTTGCAAGAAAGTCTCAGCTTTCTCAATAAGTTCTTCAGCAGGTGGACTACCTATATCCCAATCTTCTTTATGATTTGCAATCAAGTTTTTTAACAAATCAAAGTCTTTCATCATGGCTAAAGTCATTTGGCTCTACCCTTCCAATAGTGATAACTCCATCGACGAAAAGCCTTCTCTGCTTCAGTCGTTTTCCCATCCGGAGAATACCGGAAGCTTCGTTTTGGCTCGGTCAGGCCATGCAAAGTTTTAGTGTGATCAGAATGAAAGCGACCTCCTACTTCAGAGATAGCACCAGGTTCATTTTGGGTAAGATGATGCAAATTAACCGGTTCCCCATCATGCCCAATTGGGGGTCGACCTTTTTTCATTCTTGCTAGATTTTCTGGCATAGCATCAAATAGATCATTCCGCTGGTAGACCCTCCTACCACCAACATCAATTGGGTTGTTCCAGTACTTTGCTGCCTTTGTGGCATCACCCGCATCCACATGCGGCTTCGTCTTCCCACCCACAATCAAATCCTTCGCCTTGTCTTTGACACTTTTGGGCACTAGCTTGGCGGCCTTGTTGATCAGTAGGGTTTCTCCCACCCACAGGGCGGTGTCGAGGGCGGCGTCTTTTATCAGGTTTCTGTCACCTGGGTGTGTGGCTTCGGTAAAGGAGTCGAGGACGCGTTGGCCTTCGGTGCTGGTGTAGTCGCCAAACAGGGTTTTGGTGCCATCCACGGCTTGGGTCGCAGCCAGGCCGGTGAGGACGGCGGTGCCGGCAGGGATGAGGCACCCGACTCCCGATATGCAGGCGCCGGAGGTGGCGACGGTGGCGGCGCTGCCGGCGATGATGCCTACGGTGCCGATTCCCGCATTGATGGCACCTTTGCTGCGCTGGATGGCTTCGTCATGCGCGGTGACAAGGTCCTGTGCGCTGTCGATGATGCCGTAGCCAAAGGTGTCATCGGGCAGTGGGCCGCCGAGCATTTTGTCCAATGTCAGGCCTTTGGCCTGGAGGGCGTCGCCCATGGTTTGTAGTTGGGTCAGTTGCTCATAATGCGCGTCATCGTCGGGTACGCCTTCTGCGCACTGGATTTTGGCGCAGGCGACGGCGTTGAGCTGCAGGGCCATTATCTGCTTTTGTTGGGGACTGAGATCCTGGCGTTGGTTGATATGCTGCTTGGCGCTGTCGAGGACGTTGGCTTCGCGCTGGTAGAGTTCACGGTAGTCGACTTCACCGTTGCCATTTCTGGCGCGTTGCAGGTCGGCTCGCCAATTGGCGTTGTTGTTAGTCAGCAATGTTTTGTCATCTGCTGTTTGGGTGTGGCTGTTGCTGACGGCGGTGGGGTTTAATTCGACGTGGTTGTAGGTGGTGCTGGAAAATTGCAGGCCGTCGGCAGAGTAGCTGCCCATGGTGTTGGCATATTGCTCATTGAGCTTTTTGTTGCCACGGTCACGGGTGGTGCCTTGTGCGATGCGGGCATGGGTGACTTCGTGGCCGAGGGTGTTGGCATAGTCGCTGGCGTTGCGCTGGGCATTGTCATTGAGAGCGATGCGGGTGGTGGTGGTGGCGTTGGCACCGGGGCCGCTGGTGTTGCTGTAGGCAGTGCCGCTGGTCATCTTGCCAGTGGCGATGATGCTGGCCTGCTGGATGTCGATGCCAAAAACGTCGGCGTAGATTTGTGCGTACAGTTGGATTGCCGCCTGCTTGTCTTCGATACTGGTGCCGGCACCTTGCAGGGCTTCGATGCCTTTGCCGCCGTTGGCCAGGGCGAAGGCCTTTTGCACGTCGAGGTCTTTTTGGGTTTCGTCGATGTGGGCGAAGGTGTCTTTAAGTGCGAACGATTCTTTGCTGGCGACGTCGCCCACGGCCTGAACTAGGCGTTTTGAGCGCTCAACATCTTCTTTGATGCTGTTTCTGCCGTCTTCGGTCAGCAAGCGGGTATCCAGCGTTCCCTTGAGACCCTGGTGGCTGCTGATGTCGTAGATGTCCACTTCGTTGTCGTTGACATCACGGTTGAGGAGGGTGGTGTTGCTGGCATCGAGGTTGGCGATCTGAACAGTGCCGCTGCCGAGGGTGCCCAGGGTTTTGGTCTTGCTGTGACTTGTGTCGTTGGCGTAGTCGAGGCCGATGGTGGAGGCGGTGCCGTTGTTGGAGCCGTCGCGCTGTTGCTGGTTGGCGATGCCGACGTTGAGGCCGGCGGAGCGGGATGCTGTGTTGCGGGTGTTGTTCAGCGAGCTGACGTCCAGTGTGCCAGTGGTTAAATGTAGCTGGCCGTTGTCGTTGCCATCGCTGTCCACGGCGGCAATCAGTGCGCCTCGGAGTGCGGTGTCTTGAGCGACGTTGATATTGACGGTGTTGCCGGTGAGGGTGGTGAGTACGGTTTGCTTGCGGCGCTCGTGGGACATGCCGCCATTGGCGCTAACGCCGCTGATATTTCCGCTGAGTGAGCCGGATACGCTGAATCCCTTCGAGTTTGAACGGCTGTTACTGCTGTCCTGCACGGAGGCAACGTTTAGGTGTTGTGTGTCGAGGTTCAGCGTGTCCCCGGCGGTTAGATTGGCGCCGGCGACGGTGGTGGTCTCCTGGGTGGTGATGTTGATGTTGTTGGCGACCAGCTGGCTATTGTGGTTGGTGATGCCACGGCTGGCGCTCTGTGATTTGTCACCACTCAGGCTGATGTTGTTTCCCCCACCACCGTACATGCCGATGCTGAGGTTCACGTGCTTGTGGTCCGTGCTATTGCTGCTGTTGTTGACATCCTGTGAGGCGAGGATGTTGGTGTCTTTTGCCGCGATATCGATTTGATTTGTGGCATCAAGGTTACTGCCTTGAATCGTGGCGGTGCTGCCCGCGGCGATGCGAATGTCCTGCGCGGTCAGGTTGCTGGCGACGCTGGTTTCCTGATACGCCGCAAGCTGTTTTTCCATGGCATCGATGTCCAGCTCCAGTGAGGCGCTGAAGCCGTAGGTGCCACTGGATTGCGCGGCAGTGGCTAACTGGCTGATTACCGCAAGACTTTTGCTGGCCAGGTCGCTGGTGGCCAGGGCGATATTCGCTTTGTAATAGGCATCATCACTGTTCAGGTCATCAATCAGCCCCTGCATATCTTCGACATCGGCTTGCTCGATGCCCAGTTTATGATTGGCCAGATCGCTTTTGAGCTGCGCGAGCTTGTCACGCTGTTGCGCCAGGTCTTGCTTGTATTGGTCGTAGACCTGCTTGCTTTGCTTGAGCCGTTGCTTCGCTTCTTTGGCAGCCTTAACAGCATAGGCAATTTGCACATACTCGTTCTTGGCGGTGAGCTTCAGTTCTGCGCTGCCTTGCAGGTCTTTGGCGGTGGTGTTTTCGGTGTCTTTCGCCTCCTCGATGGTGACATCGTTATCAGCGCTGAGGCTGATGGTACCTTCAGCCGCCAGATCAGAACCGGTGATCTTAATATTGCCGCTGTTTGTAGCCGTGGAGGTGGCGCTGAGGTTTATCTCACCGGCGTCAAGACGTGAGCTGACCACCGTGGTGGTTGTGGTGGTTTTGTCTGCTTTGCTGATTTCGGCCTTGGCCAGGGTCAGGGATGCCTTGCCGTCTTTGATTTTTACTGCCTGGTCGGGGCGGGTGAGGCATTTCACTGCATCGCCGAAGCCCACCGTCAGTTGCTCGTGCTTGGACCAGGTCTTTTTCTGGTTTTCGGCGTTGACCACGGTGATATTTTGCGCGCTGCCATCCAGGCTTTGCGCAGCACTGATAGCCACTCCGCTCAGCGCAATATCCTGTGCGGCGTTGAGCGAGACATGCTGGCCGTCGAGGCTTGCCAGGGCCGCTGTTCTGGTGAGTTCACCTTCCAGGTCTTCGCTTTTTGAATACAGCTTGCCGCCGCTTAACCAGCCCGATTTCTGTGTGTGGGTTTCGTCCATCGTGCCGTCGAAGCCGGCCTGGATAGCAATATTCTGCGCGCTGTCCAGGGCGAGGTTGTTGTTCGCAGAGATGGCGGAGCCGACCACCGTGATATCCCCCTGGTGGCTGCGCAGGGTGACGTCAGTGCCGCTGAGTTGCGCGCCGATATTGGTGGAGGTGGCGTGTTTGGTTGTTTTGCTTTCTTTGCTGAGGAAGCCCGTTGATGTGGTTTTCGTTTCCTCGTACCGGCTGTCGTTCACCGCCAGCACATCGATTTGTGCGGCCTGGATATCCAGTTTTCCATCGGCCTGGATATCGCTGCCCGCCACGGTGGTTGTACCTGTTGTGTTGATGGCGATATCGCCACCGCTAATGCGGGAGCCAAGATGGATGGTGGATTGTTGTTGTAGCGATACGTCTCCCGCTGAGGCCGAAAAGTCCGAGGTTTTCTCGGTGGCCCCGATATTCGCCTGCTGCGCAGTCAGCGTGATGTCGTTACCCTGTAAATTGGAACCAGTGACATTAATAGACTTGCCAGCAGTGAGCGCCAGGTTTTCTGTGGCAGTAATGTTGCCTGCCGCGCCCGTAACGGTTTTTGTATCGCGGCCTGCGGCGTGGGATTGCTCCTCGGTGTAGCGCTGATTGGTGATATCGCCATCACTGGAGACCAGCGCGATATTTCGTGCTGTCATGTTGGCAGAGAGGTTGTTGATGTCGTTTTTCGCCTGCAGGCTTAAATCACCAGCGGCGATGATGCTACCGTTTTTATTGATGATACTGTCGCTGGCCGCGAGCAATAGGGCATTTCCCGCTTGCAGGCGACCGCTATTGGCCAGGGTGTCGACCGAGAGATCAATGTTATTTCCGGCGATGATTTTGCCGCCTTCCACAGTAACGTCGTGCGTATCGGCGATATACACCACGGGCACCAACACGCGCTGCCCGGCGATCATTTGTTCCTCGGGCCAGACGATGTCGCTTTTCAGCGCGGCGATTTGTGCCGTGGTCAGTGTCACGCCCCGGGTTAGCAGCAAGTCATCATGTGCGGCCAGTGCGTTGTCCATCAGAAACTGATATTGCGCCGTGTCACTGGTGATGTCCGGGCGCAGGAAGCGTTTGCCGGTCTGGGCAAAAATGGAGGCCTGCACCAGCCGGTTTTCGTACAACGCATCGCCCAGTAATCTCACCGCCTTGTCCGGCTCATAGCCGAGGCGTTGCAGCAGATAATCGCTACCGATGAAGGTGCCCTGTACCGTAAACGCCGGATTGGTTTCGATCAGGTACTGACCCTGGGGGTCCGGTGAAACAATAAACAATCCGGTGTTGCCCGTGGGCAACGTGATGGTGGGTGTGAAGCCGGGCACGGCGGCTGTCGAGGTATCCTGGCTTGGCAGCACCGGGGTGGTTGCCGTGCCCTGGTTTGGCAGCAGGGGGGTGGTCGCGGTGTTTTGGTTTTGCGTGGTGGGTGATGTGATCGTCTGGTTTTGCTTAATGTTGCCGTTGCTCAGATTAGCAACATTGCCTGTGATGCTGCCGCCCGCCTGAATGGTGGAGGCCACCGTGTCGGTCACCGCATTGCTGGTGCTGACCGAGGTGCCGACATAGCCCATGTAGTGCCTATACCCACCAACGCAGGAACCAAAGAAATTAAAGCCTTTGCAGGATCTCTGGTCTCGATACATGGCCGTGCTGACGGTGGTCACGGCGATAATATCCACAGGCACATTATCCGTAACCGCTGCCTGTAGGAAAATGTTGCCGCCGGCCGAGATCAGCGAATACTGGTTGCTGATGCTGTCGGCGCTTAGGTTCAGGTTAGCACCTGCGTTCATCGTTGCGGGCGAGGAGCTGTTTTGTAAAACCATGGTATCCACGGTTGTGGTGGCCACGTTTTTGCAGTTGCTACCGCAGCCAGTGGTTACGGTGTTGGTGGAAAGCCGTTGACCACCATTGATGTGTTCGGTGCCTGTGGCCACATAGCTCCCCTGCACCACTGGCGCATCTGTGCGATTGGTGAGGCTGTTGGCATACACATTCATGTTGCCCTGGTAGGTTTCAATGCTTGCCCGGTCGTTGATAATACTTGTGCTTTTTCCCAGCCCGGCATCCGCGGCCATTGTCAGATTATTCATGGCGAAGATGTTGGCATTGGGGTTGTTGAGCAGGGTGCCGGTGACGTAGAGATTCATGTTATTGCCGGCAAACAGTGTTTGATTGTTGGTGAGATTGGTGGAGTTGAGCGTTAGGTTGTTACCGGCGTTAAAGAAGCCGCCATTGATAATATTCGCGCCACTGACATCCAGGTCATCCACTGCGCTGATGCGGGAAGCATTGTTGATATCCCCGGATACGGTGATGGTGCTCGCACCGCTGCCGCCACTGATGGTGTCAGTATTGTTCAGCGAGGCGGCATTCAGTTGCAGGCTGCCCCCGGCGGAAAGGGTCTGGTTGTTGGTTAATGCGCCACCGGCCTGCAAACTCAGATTTCCGCCCGCCAGAAGATCGCCCTGGTTGAGGGTGGCGTTTGTGGTCTGTACTGTCAGATCACCATCCGCGTTGATCGTGGCTGAGGCGGCATTGGTCAGCGTGTCGGCCATAGTGAGCGCCATGTTATTGCCGGCAAACAGTGTTTGGTTGTTGGTGAGATTGGTGGAGTTGAGCGTTAGATTGTTACCGGCGTTAAAGAAGCCACCATTGATAATATTCGCGCCACTGACATCCAGGTCATCCACTGCGCTGATGCGGGAAGCATTGTTGATATCCCCGGATACGTTGATGGTGCTCGCGCCACTGCCGCCACTGATGGTGTCGGTGTTGTTCAGCGAGGCGACATTGAGTTGCAGGCTTCCTCCGGCGGAAATGGTCTGGTTGTTGGTTAATGCACCACCGGTCTGCAAGCGCAGGTTCCCACCCGCCAGCAGGTCGCCCTGGTTAAGCGTGGCGTTTGTTGTCTGTACTGTCAGATCACCATCCGCGCTGATCGTGGATGAGGCGGCATTGGTCAGCGTGTCGGCGGTAGTGAGGCCGATGTTATTGCCGGCAAACAGCGTCTGATTATTTGTTAGCGTGGTGGTGTTGAGGTTCAGGTTGTTGCCGGCATTGAAAAAGCCGTCGTTAACGAGGTTCGTGCTGCTGACGTCCAGATCGTCCACCGCACTGATGCGGGAAGTGTTGTTGATATCCCCCGATACGCTGATGCTGCTCGTGCCGTTGCCACCACTAATCGCACCGCTGTTATCCAGTGAAGCGGCATCCAGTTGTAATGCAGCGTCGGAGGAGAGGGTGTCGTTGTTGATGAATGCGCCGTTGGTGCGCAGACGCATGTCGCCGCTGGCCAGTACCTTGCCGTCATTGGTGATGCCGTTTGCTGCGTCGACTGTCAGTTTGTCGCCGGCACTCAGTGACGATCCTGCACCATGATTCAGCGCATCCAGGATGAACAGCAGATCGCCGCCGGCCGCAATAGTAGACTGGTTGAGCACGGCGGTGGGTGTCGTCAGGTTCAACTGACCGGCGGTTTGTACTGTGCCGTTGCTGTTATCAAATGTGTCGGCCTGCACGGTGGCATTGCCCAGCGCGCTAATCTGCGCGCCCGTGTTGTCCAGTGTGTTTGTGACGCTGACAGCCAGATTGCCGGTACTTTGCAGCGTGCCGTTGTTGCGCAGATTGTCCGCGTTGAGGGTGACTGCACCGCCGGCTTGTGTCCCGCCGTCCGGGGTCAAGCCGCCCGCGATGAGACCCTGATTGTTGATAGTGCCGGCCGCCATATTCACGGCATTGCCTGCCGAGACAATCGCATCGGCATTTACATTTACTGTATTGGCCGCGCTTAACACTGCCGATGTGCCGGCATAAAGGGTGTTGGATGCGGTTACATCCGCGTTACTGCTACTCGTGTTTATCGCGCCGGTCGCATCCATCTTTTGCAGGACAATGCTGCCGTTGTTGCTGATGTTGATGTCACCACTGGAAGCCAGCACTTCGGGTGGCAGGTTCACCCCCAGGCCTTGGTCCGTACCCACCAGCAGTATCCGGTTGGCGTACATGCCGCCCAGCGCCGAGGCATCAAGCAGCACGGTGCGGGCGTTGGTCGCGCTATTGGACGTCGCCACACCGCTTGGGTAATCGATATTGTTGCTGCCCAGGGTGATCCCCAGGTTTTGCGCATGCACCTTTGCATTCAGGTTCAGGTACTGCGTATAAATGGTGGTGCTGGTTTGTCCCTGTGTGTCCAACCCTGCACCCTGAATGGCAATATCTCCGCCGGTGACATTCAACGAGCCCAAAACGCCGCCGCTGATCACCGGCGTGCCTGTGGTTAGGGTGACGCGATTGGTGTTGATAAATCCCGCGCCGTTAATACTCAGGCCATTGGGGTTGGCGATCACCAGATCGGCGCTCGGTCCCGCGATCTCGGTGAACCCGTTCAGTTGCGTCCGGTTGGTGCTGCTGACCTCGTTGAGAATCAGACTGACGTTATTGTTTAACTGGGCATTACCCAAGATAAAACCGCCCAGCTGGGTATTCACGCTGGTGGTGTTGGCGTTGTTGAGGATCAGACCGGTTTGGTCGACGTTGTAATCCGTAAACCGGTTGTGGGAGAGACCCGAGGCGCTGGGGTTGGCGATGTTGACCACCGGCACACCGTTCGGCGCGTTGTCCAGTGTGGTCTGCGTGCTGCCGTCCGGCGTCAGCGACGCGCTGTAAGCGGATAAAGGTGAGAGTACCCAGAAACACACCAAGTAACTAATCAGCAATTTTTTAAAAATATGTCGTGCCGTTTGCATCAATATTCCCTTATTTCCTGAATCCGTGAGGTAAGCGTGGCACCGGCTACAAGCGCTTGATTTCTTATGAAACCAGTATGTTGCATCATGCGCCCACGATTACGTCACGGATTCAGATTCCTTAGGTCAAAATATCCAGGTCGTATCCAGACGCAGTGTTGCCGTGCGTTTGAATGTGCTGGATATCTTTTTCAATGGCCAGCCAACAGTCAGGATGGAGGTAAAATGATGCCCCTGCGAGCTCAGGCCTGTGGCCAGCCCGTAAATCGTGCCGCAGCTTAGCGGATTGTCCGATTCACATTTTACACGCCCATAGTCAAACCCGGCAAACGATTCCAGGGTCGCAAAATGCAACATTGCCCCCCATGAGGCCATCAGTTTGTTACGTACATACCAGGCGTTATTCCCATAAAGGCTGCCATCCACATAGCCCTGCACGGTGTAGTCACCCCCGATGGAAAGCTTGTCGTTGTCGAACAACTGATCTGCCGTGTACTGCAGATAGGCCTGGGAAGTGAATTGGTAGCGTTTGTTGGGAAATCGGTAATCCAGATTCAGACCCAATGTGTGTTTCTTGAATTGCAGCCTGGCTTGGCCGCTGGCACCGGTTTGCGCATCGAAAAAACTGTCCTTTCTGGCACCAAACCAGTCGGTTCCCTGATAATAGGAGTAGGTTGTGGTCAGGCTTCCCCAATGTTGTAGCCAGGTGTGCGTGACATCCAATTGCGCCAAGGTGGTTTTGTAACTGGAGACCTGAATTAACTGGCCTGCGAGAAAATTCCTGGAGCGTTTGTGATAAATAGAAAACGCTGCATTGATCTTGTGCGTCTGATCGCGCATCAGTACCTTGCCAACCTTCGTCCGTAATCCATCCGTATGGCCATTGGCCAGAAATGTTTCGTTCACCCCCTGCACACCTTGTTGATGAGAAAAGCGGGAGGCAATGAATTCCAGGAGATAATCGGAAACAGGGAATGCATAGTTGAGTTCGCCAGCCCGGGTGCTTTGCTGCTCTTGCAGCACGCGATTGCCATTGAGGCGAAAAGTCAGGATGTCATTGATATTCAGCAGATTGTCCCAGGCGACTTCCCCCGTGAGGAATGTCTCTTTTCTTTCAGCCTGTCGTCGCCCTGTCAGGCCGAGTTTTAGACGCCAGGGAGGAAAGTCGCGGTATTTGACTTCGATGATGCTCGCGCCGGGTTTATCTCCTGGCTTGATGGCAAATCGGGCGTCGGAAGAGGGTGGGCGATTGGTCATTTCCAGAGCGGTTTCAATATCTTTCAGATTGAGCGGACGGTCTTTTTGAAAGGCAAAAGCTGTTTTAATCCTGGCGGATGAGGTGTGGGTGGCCGCGTCAACGATATCCTCCACAATGCCTTTTAACACGTGGATATCTATCTGCCCGTCGGAGATCGACTGCTTTTTCAGATACGGCCGGGTGGTGATGTAACCACGCTTGATATAAAAATCTGAAACACCGGCAATGATGGTCTTCAGAAGTTTCCCATCAATGCATTTGCCCAGGTAGGGCTTGAAAAGTTTTTGCTGATCACCTTGCTTCAGGATTTCATGCTCATCCAGAGTGATCCGGTTAAGCACCACACAATCGGCTGCGCTGATGTTTCCCGAAAAAACCGGGGGGGCAAAAACAGATGTGAATAGACAGCAAACAACCAGCTGATTAACCCTGCTGCGCATAAATACCTGATCCGTTTGTTTGGCTGAAAAACCCTGGGGGACGAGCCGCCTAGTTTATCATTGTGCTCAAACAGGCGGGATATTTTTCGTGCGCGACAATTCGCGTTAAATGGTTAAACCTGGCAGACCCTAAAACATCATTCTGATTAGTGATGTTAAAAGCTATCCGCCAGTCGCCGACATAAACCGCACCACCTGCGAAGGCTTCTCGTTGAACTCGTGCCGTTCGGGTTTGAGGGTAATGGCATGACGAATGGCGGCCTGCAGGTCTTCGTCAGAGATGCCTGCAACATCATTGTGCTTGCCAGTTGTGCGGGGGTGAAAACATGCAATCAGTGCAAAAAAATGCTGCGCCAAATATATTAATGTTGGCCTGTTTGTGTCAGCAGGTGAGTTAGAGCCTTGGGATAAGGTTGCCCTGGGGTATGCCATTAAGTCAGTGGCGATGCTCTGTAGTGTGGATCCCGAGACGGTAAGCTAGTGAAATTCTATCCGTAGTTAAGAAGGTCGCCATAACTACGTAAATATGCTGGTAATGACCATCGTGATCTTTCTTGCGTCTAACAATCTTCAATATCCAGATATGCAATATGCGGATATGTCACACTTTTGAAAGTCTGCTTGTGACCACAAATCGCGCACTCGTGTAGAGTCTCACCTGTTTCCTGGTTGGTAGGGGCAAGCTGTCGCATCATGCCGTAGCCACATTCGTCACAGACATAATTGATCTCCACAGTTTTAACTTCACGTTTAATCTCTGGCATTTCGCTTCCCCGGTGGACTAGCTTATTTCATTGTAGCCCAAGCTAGATTGAATCCCATTGTATTGTATTAAAAAAATAGACCTGTCTTCCTGTCTTCCTGTCTTCCTGTCTTCCTGTCTT